>NZ_JCAFSU010000006.1:0-207890 GCF_059369555.1 Stenotrophomonas sp. YJH_SMC_21 | reverse complement strand
GTGCGCGACGCTGAAAACGGGCTGGTCCCTGCCTAAGGCCAGCCAGGGCGCAAGACCAAAGGCTGCCGGCCAGCGGCCGGCACTACCGTGCCCGTCTCATGGAGGGGCCAAGTCCCTCCATCAACACAGTTGCTACATGGAGGTATTTACGGCGTCCCCCTCAACCGGACCCACCCCGCCATCCCACGGAATGCACGCATCTGACGTTGACGTTGCCTTGGCTTGAAGCAGGTGCCGGGCGCGGCCCGGCCGTATCATCCCGTCATGCCCCGCGAAAACCTCAACGACCTGCAGGCCTTCGTGCACGTTGCCCGCGAGGGGAGCTTCACCAAGGCCGCCGCCCAGCTGGGCGTGTCCCAGTCCGCGCTCAGCCATGCCATGCGCGGCCTGGAACAGCGCCTGGGCGTGCGCCTGCTGACCCGCACCACCCGCAGCGTGTCCACCACCGAAGCCGGTGCCCGCCTGCTCGACACCCTGGGCCCGCGCCTGGCCGAGATCGAGGACGGACTGGCCGCGCTGGCCGAATACCGTGAACGCCCGGCCGGCACCATCCGCATCAATGCCACCGGCCATGCCGCCGAGTACATCGCGTGGCCACGGCTGGCGCCGCTGCTGCAGCAGTATCCGGACCTCAAGGTGGAACTGACCGCCGACTACGGGCTGGCCGACATCGTGGCTGAGCGCTACGACATCGGCATCCGCCTCGGCGAACGCCTGGCGCGCGACATGGTCGCCGTGCCGATCAGCCCGCCGCTGCGCATGCGCGTGGTCGGTGCACCCAGCTACTTCCGCCAGCGCGTAGTGCCACGCCATCCGGACGAGCTGGCAGACCACAACTGCGTGACCCTGCGCCTGCCCACGCATGGCGGGCTGATGCCGTGGGATTTCGGCCAGGACGGCAACGAACTGAGCGTGCGCGTGAGCGGCCAGTGGACCTTCAACACCATGGGCATGACCCACGCCGCTGCGCTGGCCGGCAGCGGACTGGCCTGGCTGCCGGAAGACCAGGTGCAGCCGATGCTGAACGATGGCCGCCTGCAGTCGGTACTGGACGACTGGTGCCCGCACTTCGATGGCTACTACGCGTACTACCCGTCGCGCCGCCACGTCACCGTGGCGATGCGCACGGTGCTGGACGCGCTGCGCGGGCCGATGGCTGGATGAGGTGTGCGGACCAACGGTCCGCACCCACCTCGGTCCGCACCCGGTGATCAGCCCTTGGCCTGGGCCGCACGCTGGGCGTTGTAGCGCTCACCGACGATCGACACTTCATCCAGCGCCTGCGCGATGCGCTGCAGTTCCTCCGGCGCCAGCTGCAGGTCAGCCGCGCCCAGGTTCTCTTCCAGGCGGTGGATCTTGGTGGTGCCCGGAATCGGCACGATCCACGGCGCCTGCGCCAGCAGCCAGGCCAGCGCCACCTGCGCCGGGGTCGCGCCACGTGCGGCAGCAATCGTGCTGATGCGATCCACCAGTGCCTGGTTGGCGCGGCGCGCCTCCACTTCGAAACGCGGCACGGTATTGCGGAAATCGTTGGCGTCGAAGGTGGTGTCGGCGTTGATCGCGCCGGTCAGGAAGCCACGGCCGAGCGGACTGAACGGCACGAAGCCGATGCCCAGTTCCTGCAGGGCCGGCAGCAGTTCGCGCTCCGGTTCACGCCACCACAGCGAATACTCGCTCTGCACGGCAGCCACCGGCTGCACCGCGTGCGCACGGCGCACGGTGGTGGCGCTGGCCTCGGACAGGCCGAAGTGGGCGACCTTGCCCTCGGCGATCAGGTCGCGCACGGTGCCGGCCACATCCTCGATGGGCACGTTCGGATCGACACGGTGCTGGTAGAACAGGTCGATATGGTCGGTGCGCAAACGCTTGAGGCTGGCTTCGGCCACCGCGCGGATGTTCTCCGGGCGGCTGTCCAGGCCGGTATCGGTGCGCGCGTCCTTGAAACCGAACTTGGTGGCGATCACCAGTTTGTCGCGGTAAGGCGCCAGGGCCTCGCCGAGCAGGTCTTCATTGGTGTACGGGCCGTACACTTCGGCGGTGTCGAAGAAGGTCACGCCGCGTTCAACGGCAGCGTGCAGCAGGGCGATGCCCTGGCTGCGCTCGACCGGCTGGCCATAGGCATGGGTCAGGCCCATGCAGCCCAGGCCCAGGGCGGAAACCTTCAGGCCGCTGCGGCCGAGTTCACGTGTCTGCATCGTGGTGCTCCAGAGGGGGAACGCTGACGATACGCCTGCAGGGGCTGCCGATTGAATGGGCAGCGTTGCAGTTGGTCATGACTGGAATTCATCAATCGCCAACGCGCCCGGTAGAGTCGACTGTTAGTTGTGTAAACCCACCACGTTGTTCAGCAGGACTCTGGAAATAGGTGGCTGGCCACCGATCCCCATGTGGGGGCGGTGCCAGTTGTAGTGGTGCAGCCATTGGGTCAGCACGGAATTGCGCTGGTCCGAGGAGGCGTATTCGCGGGCGTAGGCCCATTCGCGCAGGCTGGTTTGGATGAAGCGCTCGGCTTTGCCATTGGTCAGCGGCGTGTAGGGCTTGGTTCTGATGTGCTTGATACCAAGGGATTTGAGCAGCTTGGCAAAGGCGGTGGAGCGATAGCAGGCACCGTTGTCGGTCAGGATCCGCTTGAAGGTGATTCCCAGGCTGGCGTAGTACTGCAGAGCGCCCAGCAGCGCCTGGCAGGCGGTTTCGGCCTGTTCGTTGGGGTGGACGCTGCTGAAGGCGACCCGGGAGTGATCGTCGATGGCCACGTGGACGTAGCCCCAGCCACCGCCAGCGGCGTTTCCCCGACGTTTGGCATCGGTTCTGTGCCCTGGCCGCTGGAAGTTGCCCAGCTTCTTGATGTCCAGGTGCAGCAGCCCTCCGGGCTGATCGTATTCGTATCGGATGACCTCCTTGGGCGGTTCAAGCCGACACAGCCGATTGAGGCCGTGGGCACGCATCAGCCTTGAAATCGTACTGTGGCCGACCCCCAGCGCCTTGGAGATGGTCAGGTAGGTCTGCCGTTTACGGCGGTGCTCCTTGATTTGCTCGATTACCGGAGCAGGTGTGGCATGCGGCGTCTGGTGAGGCCGTGAGCTGCGGTTTTCCAGCCCCGGTGCCCCGAACTGGCGGAATCGGGCCAGCCATTTGTAGGCCGTACGCACACTTACGCCGCATGCTTGGGCTGCTTCCTCTGGGCGCAGGCCCTCGTGGAGGATGCGGCGAATAAGAAGTGCTCGACTATGGACGGTCAAAAGGGCATTTTTATGGTGGTTCATCCGGGCTCTTTGGGGTCTGGAGAGGTGTGGTAACCACCATTTTCCAAAGATGTCCCGGATGAACAACGTACAGAGAGATCACAGTTAGTCGACTGCTCTTTCACCGGCCGGGAAAATCCCACGCTGCGCGCGAGCGTCGACTGACAGTCGACTCTACAGATCTGCAGGTCACCGGATCTCGGAGATCTCCACGCCATCCAGGCCCTGTGACAGCGTGCGTGCGTCGCCGCCCTGGCTGAGCTTGATGCGCAGGCGCACTTCGTTCTGCGAATCGGCGTAACGCAGCGCGTCCTCGTAGCTGATCTCGCCGGCCTGGTACAGCTCGAACAGGCTCTGGTCGAAGGTCTTCATGCCCAGCTGGACCGAGTCCTTCATCACTTCCTTCAGCTTGTGGATCTCGCCGTCGCGGATGTAGTCCTGCACCAGCGGCGTGCCCAGCAGGATCTCCATCGCCACCTTGCGCGAGCGGCCATCGGGCGACGGCACCAGCTGCTGCGCGACCACGCCCTTGAGATTCAGCGACAGGTCCATCAGCAGCTGGTTGCGGCGGTCTTCCGGGAAGAAATTGACGATGCGGTCCATCGCCTGGTTGGCGTTGTTGGCATGCAGGGTACACAGCACCAGGTGGCCGGTTTCGGCGAACGCGATGGCGTGGTCCATGCCTTCGCGGGTACGCACCTCGCCAATCATGATCACGTCCGGCGCCTGGCGCAGGGTGTTCTTCAGCGCGGCTTCCCAGCTGTCGGTATCGATGCCGACTTCGCGCTGGGTGATGATGCAGCCCTCGTGCTTGTGCACGAATTCGATCGGATCTTCGATGGTGATGATGTGGCCGGTCGAGTTCTGGTTGCGGTAACCGATCATCGCCGCCAGCGAGGTCGATTTACCGGTACCGGTGGCACCGACGAACAGGATGATGCCGCGCTTGGTCATCGCCAGCGTCTTGATGATCGGCGGCAGGCTCAGTTCTTCCACCGTCGGAATGCGCGTCTCGATGCGACGCAGCACCATGCCGACCTGGTTGCGCTGGTAGAAGCAGCTGACGCGGAAGCGGCCGACACCGGACAGGCCGATGGCGAAGTTGCATTCGTGGGTCTTCTCGAATTCCTCGCGCTGTGCCGGGGTCATCACGTTGAGGACCAGGTCGCGGCTCTGCTGCGGCGTGAGCGGGGTCTGCGTGATCGGCGAGATCTTGCCGTTGACCTTCATCGCCGGCGGCATACCCGCAGTGATGAACAGGTCCGAGGCGCGCTGGTGCGCCATCAGCTTGAGGAACGAAGTGAAATCGATGGTGGTCGCGGTGGTGTTCACGGCAGGCTCCCGGAAAGCGGTTTACCAGGTAACGGTCGGTGGAGGAAACAACACGGGAACAGCAGCGCACTGGCGCACGCTGCCCCGTTACTGCCCCGCCTTACTCGAACAGGCGCTTGTCCTTGGCGTACTCACGGGCCTGGTTTCGGGTGATCAGGCTGCGCTTGACCAGGTCCTGCAGGTGCTGGTCCAGGGTCATCATGCCGTACTGCTGGCCAGTCTGGATGGCCGAGTACATCTGCGCCACCTTGTCCTCGCGGATCAGGTTGCGGATGGCCGGGGTGCCGACCATGATTTCCCACGCTGCGGTACGACCGCCGCCAACCTTCTTCAGCAGCGCCTGCGAAATGACCGCACGCAACGACTCGGACAACATCGAGCGCACCATCGGCTTTTCGCCGGCCGGGAACACGTCGATGATGCGGTCGATGGTCTTGGCCGCCGAACTGGTATGCAGGGTGCCGAACACCAGGTGGCCGGTTTCCGCTGCGGTCAGTGCCAGGCGGATGGTTTCCAGGTCACGAAGTTCGCCCACCAGAATGATGTCCGGGTCCTCACGCAGCGCCGAGCGCAGTGCTTCATTGAAGCCATGCGTGTCGCGGTGCACTTCGCGCTGGTTGATCAGGCACTTCTGCGAGGTATGCACGAATTCGATCGGATCCTCGACGGTGAGGATGTGGCCGTACTCGTTCTTGTTGATGTAGTCGATCATCGCCGCCAGCGTGGTCGACTTGCCCGAACCGGTCGGGCCGGTTACCAGGATCAGGCCCTGCGGCTGCTGGATCACTTCGCGGAACAGCGGCG
Organism: Stenotrophomonas sp. YJH_SMC_21; assembly: GCF_059369555.1. Lineage (NCBI taxonomy): Bacteria > Pseudomonadati > Pseudomonadota > Gammaproteobacteria > Lysobacterales > Lysobacteraceae > Stenotrophomonas > Stenotrophomonas sp. YJH_SMC_21. The sequence continues at coordinate 202,512 of NZ_JCAFSU010000006.1, read as the reverse complement.
GGCAGGCCAGGTCCTCGAGGGTGAGCACCTCGGACGGAATAGTACGGAACACCGCACCGGCACCGCGGTTCTGGTTGAACGCGTTCACTCGGAAGCGCGCCAGCGATGGAATCTCGAAGGAGAAGTCCACTTCGAGGAATTCCTCGTAATCGCGGCGCTGCTTGTCGGACATGATGTCGTACACCAGCGCATGGACCTGCTTGTGGTCCAGGGCTGGGATGTTGATCCGGCGAACGTCGCCGTCGACGCGGATCATCGGCGGCAGGCCTGCGGACAGGTGCAGGTCGGACGCTTTGTTCTTTACGGAAAACGCCAGCAGTTCGGCGATATCCATGAGCGGCTACTCCCCAATAACGGCTTCGACTGGAAGGATCTTTCCCCGGGCGGCAGTATAGCCTCCTGATTCAACGGAACGCGTTACGTGGCCACTTCCCTGCCCCAGATCCTGAGCAACCTGCATGCCGCCGCCGAGGCCGCTGGCAGGCCCGACCCACGCCTGCTGGCGGTGTCCAAGACCCAGCCGGCCGAGGCCGTGGCCGCGCTGGCCGCGCAGGGCCAGCACGCCTTCGGCGAGAACTACGTGCAGGAGGCACTGGCCAAGATGCAGGCGCTGCAGCACCTGGCGCTGGAATGGCACCTGATCGGCCACCTGCAGTCGAACAAGGCCGAGGCCGTGGCCAGCCATTTCGACTGGGTGCAGAGCGTGGACCGCCCCAAGCTGGTGACCGCGCTGGCACGCCATCGCCCGGCCGCGCGAGGCCCGCTGAACGTGCTGATCCAGGTCAACATCGACGACGAATCCAGCAAGCATGGCTGTGCACCGGAAGAAGTGGATGCACTGGCCGCAGCGATTGCCGCCGAACCCACCCTGCGCCTGCGCGGACTGATGGCGATTCCCGCGCCATGGCCCGAAGCCGAGCGGCGTCGGGATGCATTCGTGCGCATGCGCACACTTTTCCAGTCGCTGGCTGCCCAGCACGCGCAGATCGACACGCTGTCGATGGGCATGAGCAGCGACTACGCCGAAGCCATCGCCGAGGGCGCCACCTTGGTGCGCATCGGCACCGCCCTGTTCGGCGCGCGCCCGCGCCCGGCCTGATTTTTCAAGGAGACTTCCATGGCAGCTGATTCCATCACCTTCATCGGCGGCGGCAACATGGCGCGCAGCCTGATCGCCGGCCTGATCCGCCAGGGCGTGCCGGCCGCGCACATCCACGTCGCCGAACCGGTGGCCGAACTGCGCCAAGCGCTGGCCGCCGACTTCGGCGTGCAGGTGCATGACAACGCGAGCGATGCCGCCGCGCAGGGTGGCACCTGGCTGCTGGCGGTGAAGCCGCAGGTGCTGCGCGAGGTCTGCCAGTCTCTGCAGGCGCTGGCACAGGCGAGCCGACCGCTGGTGGTGTCGATTGCCGCCGGCATCACCAGTGCGCAGCTGCAGCGTTGGCTGGGGGGCGACCTGGCAGTGGTGCGCGCGATGCCGAACACCCCTGCCCTGCTCGGCGCAGGTGTGACCGGCCTGTTCGCCACACCGTCGGTGGACACGCAGCAGCACGCGCGGGCCGAGCAGGTGCTGGCCAGTGCCGGGCGCACGGTGTGGATCGACAGCGAGGGGCTGATGGATTCAGTGACTGCCGTTTCCGGCAGCGGCCCGGCCTATGTGTTCCTGCTGGCCGAAGCGATGGAAGCGGCGGGTATTGCCCAGGGCCTGCCGGCCGACGCCGCGCGCACGCTGGTGGTGCAGACTCTGCTGGGCGCCTCGCGCATGCTGGATGAGGCTGGTGAAAGCCCGGCGGAACTGCGCCGCCGCGTGACCTCGCCCAACGGCACCACCCAGGCCGCGATCGAGAGCTTCCAGGCCGGTGGCTTCGAGGCTCTGGTGGATACGGCACTGCGCGCCGCGCAGGTGCGTGGGCAGGAACTGTCTGCGGCGAATGATTGATCCCGATGTGTGCCGACCAACGGTCGGCACCTACCATCATTCACGCATGGCGTGGATCTATTGATACCTGTCGCCGCTGGAATGCACGGTGCTCTGCTGTCTGCGGTGAATGATTGCCCCCGATGTGTGCCGACCAACGGTCGGCACCCACCATCATCCACGCATGGCGTGGATGCTCATTGCCCCAACGTCGTCATGACGAAATCGACGAAGCACTGCAACCGCGGGCGCGGTCTGCGGTCGGGCAGGTAGATCAGGTGCATCGGCCGCGGTTCGGGCAGGTAGTCGCGCAGCAGCGGCTTCAACCGCCCGGCTGCAATCTCCCCGGCCAGCAGTGCGGTCGGCTGCAGCACCAGCCCGGCTCCGGCCACCGCGGCTTCGCGCAGTGCAACACCATCATTGCAGGTCAGGCGCGCTTCCCAGTCCACCTGTTCACCGTTGGCCAGCTGCCAGCCGTGGCCACCGCGCCAGGCCAGATGGCTCAGGCAGTCATGCCCTTCCAGATCGGCGGGCGTACGCGGCGTGCCGCGCCGGCGCAGGTAGGAAGGCGCCGCGCACAGGCTCATCGCATACGGTGGCAGCGGCCGCGCCACCACCTCCTGCGACGGCAGCGGCCCGACCCGGATCGCCACGTCGAAGCCGTCCTCGATCAGATCCACACGGCGGTTGCTCAGATCCAGTTCAACGTTCAGCTGCGGCTGCGCGCGCAGCAGGCCGGCCAGTTGTGGCGCCAGCACGCAGCTGCCCCAGGTGGTGGGTGCGCTGACCCGCAGCAGCCCGCGCGGTTGCACCTGCAGGCCGGCCACGTCGGCCTCGGCCTGCTGCACCTGCTCCAGCACCTGCCGGCACCCGGCCAGGTAGGCGCTGCCGGCTTCGGTCAGGCGCTGGCGGCGGGTGTTCCGTTGCAGCAACGCGGTGCCCAGGTGCGCCTCCAGCTGCTGGATGTACTTGCCGACCATCACCGCCGAGACCTGCAACTGTTCAGCGGCCCCTGCAAAGCTGCCGCACTCGGCTACCGCGACGAAAGCCTGCATGCAGCGAAGGGTATCCATTGCTAATCCGGAGTTAGGAATCTGCAAAGCATACGCCGCTTACCTAACCCCGCTGTGACGGCGCAGACTGCGTTCACTCCCTCACGCAAGGAACGGCCATGAAGATCCTCCTCGTTGGTGCCAGCGGCACCCTCGGCCAGGCAGTCGCCCGCCAGCTCGGCCAACAGCATCAGATTCTCGCCGCCGGCCGCAGCAGCGGCGAACTGCGGGTGGACCTGACCGACGACGCCAGCGTCGCCGAACTGTTCTCGCGTACCGGCCCGGTTGATGCGGTGATTTCCACCGCCGGCAAGCTGCACTTCGGTCCGCTGCAGGACATGACGCCGGCGCAGTTCAACCTCGGCCTGCAGGACAAGCTGCTGGGCCAGGTGCGGCTGGCACTGGCGGCGCAGCACCATCTCAACGCCGGCGGCTCGATCACCCTGACCAGCGGCATCGTCAGTGCACAGCCGATCCGCGATGGCGTCAACGCCACCTCGGTGAATGCCGCGTTGGAAGGCTTCGTGCGTGCCGCCGCGTTGGAACTGCTACCGCGTGGCCTGCGCATCAACGTGGTCAGCCCGAACGTACTGATCGAATCGATGGCAGCCTACGGCCCCTACTTCCCGGGCTTTGAAGCGGTGAGCGCGCAGCGCGCGGCGCTGGCCTTCCAGCGTGCAGTGGAAGGCATCCAGAGCGGCGAGACGATCACGGTCTGGTAAGAAAAAAGGCACGGAGGGGATCAAGTCGACAATGCACAAACGACATAATCCCCTCCGTCCCCTTTTCGCGGTTCACTCCCAGCGCATCGGGCCGTCGCCGCGTTCGCCAAGCACATCCCCCGGGTTGGCCAGGCGGCAGCGCTGCAGCGACAGGCAGCCGCAGCCGATGCAGCCGGTGAGCTCATCGCGCAGCAGTTGCAGCATGTGGATGCGCTCCTCCAGCTCGGTGCGCCAGCGCGCGGACAGCCTGGCCCAGTCGGCCTTGGTCGGGGCGCGGCCCTCGGGCAGGCTTTCGAAGGCACGGCCGACCGCTTCCAACGGCATGCCCACGCGCTGCGCGACGCGGATCACCGCCAGCCGGCGCAGCACGTCGCGGCTGTAGCGGCGCTGGTTACCCGAAGTGCGCAGGCTGCTGATCAACCCCTTGCGCTCGTAGAAGTGCAGCGCCGAAACCGCCACGCCACTGCGCTGGGAGACTTCGCCAACGCTCAGTTCCTGGGACACCATTGCTTGACCTCAACTGCAGTTGAGGTGTCATGCTGCTATCTTCGCCGTCGGTTGACAAGCGCGGCCCGCATCTGACCCGTATGACCCCGACCCTCTATCCCGCCGCCGCCCATCTGCCGGCTGACACCTCGATCCTGTCCGCACGCTATCGCACCACCACCCTCGGCATGGTCGCGCTGGTCGCGCTGCACGCCTTCGAGGCATTGGCCGTTGCGGCCGCGATGCCCACCGTGGCCGAGGCGCTGGATGGCCTGCGCCTGTACGCACTGGCCTTCGGCGGTACCCTGGCCACCAGCGTGATCGGCATGACCCTGGCCGGGCGCTGGGCCGATCACCATGGTCCGGCACGGCCGCTCTGGTACGGATTGGCCTGCTTCGTGCTGGGCCTGTTGCTGGCCGGCTTCGCGATGCGCATGGGCATGCTGGTGGCGGGACGCCTGCTGCAGGGCCTGGGTGCGGGTGCGATCTCGGTCTCGCTGTACGTGATGGTCGGCCGCAGCTACCCGGAGCACCTGCGGCCGAAGGTGTTCGCCGCCTTCTCGGCCGGCTGGGTGGTGCCTTCGATGGTCGGCCCGGCGTTGAGCGGCCTGATCGTGCAGCACCTGGGCTGGCGCTGGGTGTTCCTGGCGGTGCCATTGCTGGCGGTTCCGGCAGGCCTGCTGCTGCGCCCCGCGCTGGCACGCATGCAGCCCAGTCCCCCCAGCACCGCCGACGATGGACGCGGCAAGGTGGTGCGCTGGGCCAGCGGCGCCTCGCTGGCCGCGTTGCTGCTGTACTTCGGCGGTCAGCAACCGGGCCTGCCTGCCCTGCTCTGCATCGGTGTGGCGGTGCTGGCGCTGCTGTTCTGCGTACATCGACTGCTTCCGCCCGGAACACTGATCCTGCGCCGTGGCCTGCCCAGCGTAATCGCGCTGCGTGGCATCGCGGCAGCTGCCTTCTTCGCCTGCGAGGCCTACCTGCCACTGCTGCTGCAGCGCGAACGTGGCCTTTCGCCCAGCTGGGCCGGTGCCGTACTCAGTCTCGGTGCGCTGGGCTGGTTCGCCGGCTCGTGGCTGCAGGGCCACCAGCAGCGTGGCTGGTCACGCCAGCAGCTGCTGCGCGCCGGCACGATGATGATGACGGTCGGCATCGCCGCCACGCTGGCCGTGCTGTTCAACGTAGTGCCACTGCCGGTGTCGCTGCTCGGCTGGGCCGTGACCGGCTTCGGCATGGGCATGATCTACGCCAGCCTGTCGGTGTTGACGCTGTCGTTGTCGGCGCCGCGGGAGCAGGGTGCCAACACCTCGGCACTGCAGCTGAGCGAGGCCCTGTCGGTGACCACCGCGCTGGCGGTCTCCGGCGCATTGTTCGCATTGTTCGTGGAAAGCACCCCGCACACCGGCTACCTGCTGTGCCTGGCCATCACCTTCGGCTTTGCGCTGTTGGCCACGGTGATCGCGCGACGGGTGTAGCGCCGCCGCATTACGGTAGTGCCGGCCGCTGGCCGGCAGCTCCCATGTATGGAGGGATTCTCCGGGATTGCCGGCCAGGGACCGGCATTACCGCGTACCGGCCCCCACATCATCGATGTCCCGATGCAGGATGCGCCGCACTTCCAGCACCGCCTGCGGGGTCTCCTGCACGCTGTGGCCGGAAATGATCACCTTCTCCGACAACGCACCCGGCAGGTGCGCACTCCAGTACGGCACCAGCCCGTCATCGGATTTGTCCACCGGCAGTTCCGGTTTGCGTTGGGCCATGATCGAGTGGTACTTCAGGCCCGCTTCGATCGGCAGCTGTGCGGCGGCCTTCACGAACGGATCGCTGGCCTTGAGGTTGTCGATGCTGTTCGGGATCTTCGGCTTGGCCGTGCCATCGACCTGCTGTTCGGCCTGCGCCAGTGCCAGGAACACATCCTCGAACTTGCCGAGGATGGTCAGCGGCAGGCGTACCAGGCGACCGATCAGGCGCCCGACCTTGTTGCCGGCAATGTCGGTGCCCTGGTGCGGCGCGGCGATGAAGATCGCGCGTTCCACGTTCGGCTGCGCCTTGAAATGCAGCAGCGGCCCCAGCTTGTTCTGCACCCGCTTCAGGCGCTCGCCCTTCAGGTCGTAGTTGGCCAGCAGGTCATTCCACAGTACGTCGCCCGAGTCACTGACCAGCAGGCGCGCCAGCACGCCGCCCATGCTGTGGCCGATGTAGACCATGTCCTTCGATGCACGCGTGCTGCCGTTGGGATCGAAGTGCTTCAGCGTGTCGTTGAATGCATTGGCGATCTCGTAGCGGTTCAACGCGATCGGCGCATTGGTCGGGTAGTAGACCTGCCACACCTGGAACTGCTGGCGCAGCTCGGGGTCGCCCATGATCTCGTTGGCCAGGTTCACCCAGGCTTCCGGGCTGCTGGCCAGGCCGTGCAGCATGAAGATGATGCGACGATTCGGGTCCCACGGCTGCATCAGGTAGATGTGCGGTTCGCCGATGCCCTCGCTCATGCCGAACAGGGTGCGCAGCGATTGCCGGGCGAAACCGCTCTGCGCCAGCCACAGGCCATAGGCGGCGGTGAAGTTGCCGGCCAGCGGCACCTGCTCGCCATGCAGGGTGATGCGCTCGGTGGCTTCGGGCGAATAAGCGTCCAGCTCGACCCGGCGCGTGCGCATCACATCGTCCAGGTTGCTGCCCTCGAAGCGCAGCAGTGCGGTGACGTTGATCGAAGACATCTCGCTGAACTCGGGCACCGAATCGTCATGGCGATGACGGCGGCCACGGCGTGCGTCGTCCTCATCCTCCTGCGGCGCCTCGGCCTTGGGGCCCTCGGGTGCGATCACCGGTGCAACCAGCTTCGGCGGGTCCATCACCATCACCAGCTCGGCACCGAAGCCATCGCGGCGATAGGTACTGCGCAGGCCGACGAAGCTGACCGTGCCGGCCGGCACCAGCTGCGCGGGAATGCTCTTCAGGTTCAGCTGCTGGTAGTTGGAGGCCAGCGACCAGCTGCCGACCTTGAGCGGCTTCGTGTAGTCCTCGCCGGCCAGCGCAGCGGCGCGTACGCGCACGAACAGCACCACTGCCGCCTTCTCGGCCGCGTAGTTGTAATAGTCGCGCACCTGCGTCTGGCGGTCCTCGAAGGCACGGTCGGACGGTGAGCGGCCGCTGTAGAACAGGTAGGCATAGGCATAGCGCGCCGCTTCCAGCCAGGCATCCAATGCAGCATCGCTCATCGGCGGATCGCCGGCAGCCGTCTTCTTCGGCGTCATCGCCAGCGCGGCCTTCACCCACAGTTCGGACAGCGCCGACAACCGCTGCTCGACATTGAGGTCGTCGGTCATCAGCAGCGTGCTGCGGCAGACCAGGAAGTCCTTTTCGCACTGCGACTCGTCCAGGCCTGCCGCGCTGAGCGTCTCGCGCGCGGCCGGGCTGAGCTTGCCCGTGTTGAGCACGTCGGCACGCTTGTTGACCAGCGAATCGCTGGACTTGACCTGCTTGACGGTAACCATCGCGCAACCGCTGCTACCCAGCAGCAGGAAGGCAGCGAACAACACCGGCAGCAGGCGCTGCCAGCGGCGTGGGAGGAATCGGGTCATTACTGCGGGTCCTGCTCGGTGCCGGGCACGCCCTGGCGGATTACGGTGGAGAAATGGTCGCCGCTGCCCAGGTCCAGCGCACGCTGGGTGATGCGGCCCTTGTCATGCAGCTCGGCGTACGGCACGCCTGGAGCGAGCGCGCCGACCTCCTGCGCGTACTCGGCCAGGTAACCGGACAGCAGCAGGCGGTAATCCAGCGGCAGGCGCGGTGCGATGTGCCGGGCCAGGTCGAAGACGATGGTGGTGCAGTTGCTGGTCAGCGTGTTGTAGAAGCCGGGCTTGGCATCCAGTTCGCGTGCCTGCGCGATGTACGCTGCGAACAGTTCCTTCAGCTGTGCGCGGTTCATGCCATGCAGCCGGTACAGGTAGACATCCTCGCCGCGCGCGTTGGTGCGGGTGCGGATGATGTCGGTCTCCTCCGAAGCTACCAGGGTCATCTCGAACTTGCGGAAGAAGCCACCCAGCGCCGAGAACGATTCACCGCGCTCCTTGCGGATCTCCAGCGAGAACACCACGTGGCGACCGTCCTCGAAACCAAACGAGATCAGGGTGTGGGCGATGGCCGGGCCCATCCAGTACGACAGCACCAGATCGGCCGAGCGCAACTGGTCCAGGTCGTACTCGCGGCGCACCCAACGGGCGTCGTAGTCGGTTTCGCTGCGCCAGGTGAAATCACGCACGTTGTCCAGCACGACGTGGCGGCCATCGAAAGACACCACGTGCAGGCGCTGGGCCACGTCATCGGCCCACAGGCGGTCCTGGCGCGGGGTCAGCAGCAGCCACCACAGGCCGGCCAGCGCCAGCGATGCCCCGAACGCCAGGCCCAGGCGGCGCGAGGCACGGCCACGCGCGACCCGCCACGACACCCACAGCGCTACCAGCAGCCACAGCCCGGCGACGCCGGTAGCGAGCCAGCCCGGCCCCGGCAACTGATAGGCCAGCAGCCCGGTCACCCACAGCGCCAGCAGCGCCATGGCACTTCCTGTCATCCATCGTCCTGCGGCTTTCACTGGCATCCTGTCGCGGTCCTGAAGCCGCATAGTTAGCCACAAGCGGGTTCACCGTGGCATCTACGGCCCGTTCAGGCACACCGGCGCACCGTCTGCGGCGGCCCCCGCGGCCAGACGGATCACACAGGAGCAATGATGGGCATCACTTCCGTGGCCGGCGTTCCGGTCCAACCCCAGCACCGCGCAACCTGCCACTGCGGCACCGTCGAGCTGCTGCTGGACCTGCCGGACGGCATCGTCGATCCCCGCCGCTGCGACTGCTCGATGTGCCGGCGCCGGGGCGCCATCGCCGCCAGCGTCCCCCGCCAGGGCCTGCAGGTGCTGCGCGGGCAGAACCACCTGCAGATGTACCAGTTCAACACCCATGTGGCCGAGCACTACTTCTGTGGCGTGTGCGGCATCTACACCCATCACCGGCGCCGCTCCAACCCCGACCAGTACGGCTACAACGTGGCCTGCCTGGAGGGCATCGACCCGTTCGCGTTGGGGGTGATCCCGGTCAGCGATGGGGTCAACCACCCATCAGACCGCACCGGCTAGTGGCGCGTGCGCCGCGGCGGCGTGGCCACCTTCTGCCAGGGCGCCATGCCGCTGCGCCCGGCCCGCGCCGGGCGTTTCAGCCAGGGCCGGCGCGGCGGTGCCGGTGGCGCATCCGCGGCCGGGGGAGGAAGCGGTCGACGGCCAGGCCAGAGATGATCGAGCAGCCACATGGCAGGTCTCCGTGGGGGACGGGGACGACCAAGCCTAGGCCCGGGTGGGCATAGGCAGCGTGAGCGGGACACGACAACGGGATGACGACGAAGGCGGGCGATGAGCCTGCTACGCAGTACGCCCGACCAGCGCGTCTTTACGTTTCCGCAGCAACAGGTGCAACAACGCAGCACATGCGGCGGTCAGCAGCGCCAGTACACGCAGCAGTGTTGCCAGCGCCTCACTACTGGCATGCTGCAGCTGCATGCGGCTCATCGCCGGTAGCAGTGCCTGCGCCTGTTCCCGCGCCCCCGTGGCCAGATAGGCACCGGCACGCGCCAGCGATGCCGGCGACGCGCCCTGCAGCTGATGGCCGATCAGCAGCGCAAGCAAGGCAGTGACTGCGGCCAATGCGATGCCCTCACCGGCTACACGCACGGTCCCGAAGATGCCGGCGGCCATGCCCGCACGCTGTACCGGGACCACGCTCACTGACAGCCCATCCATCAGCCCCCATGGCAAGGCCGTCCCTGCACCGACCATCAGCCACGGCACCCACTGCGAAGGCGACGGCTGCGATGCATGGCGCGACAGCAGGTACAGGCCAGAGGCACAGACCAGCAGTCCCAGCGTGCACAGCCGCGCACTTCCCACGCGCTCCGCCCAGCGCGCAGCCAGCATCGGCAGCACCAGCATCGGCGCGGACAGGGCCAGCATCTGCAGCCCCACCAGGGTCGCGCTCTGTCCGTGCACTCCCAGCAGCTGCAGAGGCAATACCACCAGCAGCACCACGTAGCCGAAGCAGGTTGCGACCGGCAGCAGCTGGACACCGAGGAACGCCGGTTGCGAGAACAACGAGAGGTCCAGCAGGGGTGAGCGGTGCAGTCGTTCGATGCAGATGAACGCTGCGCCCAGCAGCAGCGTCGCCAACAGCGCCAGTTGCACGCGCACGGTATGCAGGCCGAACTCGCCCAGCCACAGCAGGGCCAGGGTCAACGCTGCCAGCATCAGGCTGAAGCCCAGCATGCCGCCGACATCCAGCCGCCCGCGTTCACCGTGGCTTTCGGGCAACACACGCGCGCCCAGTACGAAGGCGGCGAATGTCAGCACGCCGCCGACGGCGAACACACTGCGCCATCCCAATGCCTGCAGCAGCAGACCCGCAAGCAGCGGCCCCAGCGCCAACCCCGCACCGAATGTGGCGCCCAGCAGGGCGAACACACGGCCACGCATCGGCCCCTGCCAGGCATGCGCGAGCGCAGCCGTGCCGGACGCCAACGCCGCTGCGGCGGCAACGCCCTGCAACCCACGCGCCAGATCCAGCGAGGGTAGCGTGGGAGCAAGGCAGACGGCGATCGTGGCAATGGTGAAGCCTGCTGTGCCCAGCAGGAACAACCGCCGCCGGCCATAGCGGTCGGCCAGGCCACCGGCAGCGAGCAGCAGGCTGCCGAAGGTGAGCATGAAGGCGTTGGTCACCCAGGCCAGCACGCTCGGCGACGACGCAACGGAACGGGCCAGCGCGGGCACCGCGACGGCACCGGCCGAGAAGGACAACGGCAGCGCCAGTGCGGCCAGGCAGACGGCAAGCAGGGTCCAGCGCTGCTGCGTCTGGACAGGTATAGGGAGCATCGAAACCGGGGCCATGCGGGCCTCCAACCATCAGGGGCATTGATGATGGACAGGCCGCTATCCCTGAAAAACAGGCTCGATGGACGTTGATTGCGTCCCACTGTTCCGTAATCATGCCCCGCATGGACTCCATTTCTGCCCTGCTCGCCTTCGTCCGCACCGCGGAGGCTGGCAGCATCGTCGGCGCTGCGCGTGTACTTGGCCTGTCCGCGTCGGCGGTCGGCAAGCGCATCGCCCGTCTTGAACAGGAGCTCGGCACCCGCCTGTTCCAACGCACCACCCGCCGCGTGCATCTCACCGACGAAGGCGAACTGCTGCTGCAGCGCTGTCGGCGTGCACTGGACGAGCTTTCCGAAGCACAGGCGGACCTGGCGCAGCGACAGCATGCCCCCAGCGGGCTGCTGCGCATCGGCCTGCCCACCATCGGGTACCGCTTCCTGCTGCCGGTGCTGCCCGGCTTCCAGCAACGCTATCCGCAGGTGCAGCTGGAACTGGACTTCAACGACCGCATCGTCGATGTGGTCAGCGAAGGCCTGGACGCGGTGATACGCAGTGGTGAACTGGCCGATTCCAGCTTGACCGCACGGCGACTGGGCGGCTTTCGTTTCATCCTCTGTGCGGCGCCGGGCTATCTGCAGGTGCATGGAACGCCCGGCGATGTGGGCGACCTGCGCCTGCATACCGCGCTGCGCTTTCGTTACCCCACCACGGGGAAGCTGCATCCCTGGCAGCTGCCGGGCATCGAAGGCGATGCCGGAGCGCGCCTTCCCACGGCGATGACCTGCAACAACATGGAGGCCGTGCTGGCCGCTGCGATCGGTTGCATGGGCCTGGCCTGGATGCCTGACTTCCTCGCTGCTGACGCGCTGGCCGATGGCCGCCTGCAACGGGTACTGCCTGCGCTGCCCACGCACCAGGGGCAGTTCTCGCTGCTATGGCCCGGTGGGCGCCATCCCAGTGCACGCCTGCGGGTGTTCATCGACTATGCCGTTGCGCATCTTTTCCGGGGCGCCCCGGAAAAGGGGACGGAGGGGATTAAGTCGTTTCAGGCACAGTAGGACCGATTACGACTTAATCCCCTCCGTCCCCTTTTTTCGTTCAGCGACTGAAGCGGCGCGCGCCGGCCACGCAGATCACCGCGACCACGGTCACCAGCACCATGCTGAGGCTGACCGATTCGTGCAGCAGCAGCGCGGCCAGGGCCAGGCCGAAGAACGGTTGCAGCAACTGCAACTGGCCGACGGCGGCGATGCCGCCCTGCGCCAGCCCGCGGTACCAGAACAGGAAGCCGATCAGCATGCTGAACACTGCCACATAGCCCAGCGCCCACCACGCCGAGGCACCGACCGCAGTGAACGAGGCCGGGCGCATCAGCACCGTCAGCGGCAGCATCACCGGCAAGGCCAGCAGCAACGCCCAACTGATCACCTGCCAACCGCCGAGATGACGGGCCAGCCGACCACCTTCGGCATAGCCCAGCCCGCACACCACGATCGCCGCCAGCATCAGCAGATCGGCCTGCAACGATGCCTCGATGCCGTTGCGCACCGCATAGCCGACCACGCAGGCACTGCCAAGCAGCGAGAACAACCAGAAGGCTGGGCGCGGTCGATCGCCACCGCGCAGCACGCCGAATACCGCAGTGCTCAGCGGCAACAGACCGAGGAACACGATGGTGTGCGCCGACGATGCGTGACGCAGCGCGAGTGCGGTCAACAGCGGAAAGCCGACCACCACCCCGAGGCTGACCACTATCAGCCCGGGCAGGTCACTGCGCCGCGGCCACGGCTGGCGCAGCAGAAGGAGCAGGCCGAGGCCGAGCACGGCGGCAATGGTGGCGCGTGCAGCGGTGACGAATCCGGCGTCCAGCTGCAGCACCGCCAAGCGGGTGGCCGGCAGGGAGCCGGCGAAGATCACCACACCGATGAAGCCATTGATCCAACCACTCGCCGACCGTTCCACGCCTGTACTCCTGAAGGTGCCGGACGATGCCCGGCTGGACCTGCATGGAAGCATCCGGCGCGGGAAGACCCCAGCTACAATCCAGTACAGTCGCAAGTAACTGTACTGCCCACACTTCCACTACGGTTCCACCATGCCGCGCCCGCTTACCCGCATCGAATCGGTCATCCAGACCGTCCGCACCCGCATCAGTGCACGGGTGGATGGCCCCGGCTCACGCCTGCCTTCGGTTCGTGCGCAGGCGGCGACGATGGGAGTTTCAGTCTCCACCGTGGTCGAGGCCTACGAGCGCCTGGCGGCCGAAGGCCTGATCAGTGCGCGCGCAGGCTCGGGCTTCTACGTCAGTGGCCCGGCCGCACCGCTGGCGCTGGCCGAACTGGAGCCGCGGCTGGATCGCGCGGTGGATCCGCTGTGGGTATCACGGCAATCGCTGGAAACGCCCGCGGGCGACCTCAAGCCAGGGTGCGGCTGGATGCCCAGTGACTGGCTGTATCACGATGGCGTGCGCCGCGGCCTGCGCCGGCTGGCGCGTGCCGATGCCATGCAACTGGTGGACTACGCCGCCCCGCTCGGGCTGCCCGCGTTGCGCCAGCTGCTGCAAAGGCGCAGCGCCACGCTTGGCATCGATGCACCGGTGGAGCAGATCCTGTTGACCGAATCCGGTACGCACGCGGTCGATCTGCTCTGCCGTTTCCTGCTCAAGCCCGGCGACTGCGTGCTGGTCGATGACCCGAGCTACTTCAACTACCACGCGCTGCTCAAGGCGCACCAGGTGCAGGCCATCGGCGTGCCGTACACGCACAGCGGCCCGGACCTGGAGGCGTTCGCGCAGGCCCTGCAGGCACATTCGCCGCGGCTGTACATCACCAATTCCGGATTGCACAACCCGACCGGCGCGGTGCTTTCCGCGAGCACCGCACACCGCCTGCTGGGCCTGGCCGAACGCAGCGAACTGATCATCATCGAGGATGACATCTTCGCCGACTTCGAACTGCAGCCGGCACCGCGGCTGGCCGCGCTCGATGGACTGTCACGGGTGATCCACGTCGGCAGTTTCTCCAAGACGCTGTCGGCAGCCTCGCGCTGCGGCTACATCGCTGCGCGCCACGATTGGATAGAGGCATTGACCGACCTGAAGCTGGCGACCAGCTTCGGCGGTGGCCATCTGGCCGCGCAGTTGATGCACATCGCGCTGACCGACAGCGGTTACCGCCGCCACATGCAGTCGATACGTTCGCGCCTGGCCGATGCACGCCGGCACACACTGCGGAAGCTGCAGATGCTGGGCATCACGCCGTGGCTGCAGCCGGAAGCCGGCCTGTTCCTGTGGTGCCAGCTGCCCGATGGCCGCGACGCCGCCACACTGGCGCGGCAATGCCTGCGCGAAGGCATCGTGCTGGCGCCGGGCAACGCGTTCAGTCAGTCGCAGCGCGCGGCCGACTATGTACGTTTCAACGTTTCGCAGTGCCAGGACCCGAGGATCTGGCAGGTGCTGGCGCGCGCGCTGCGTTGAGCTGGTAATGCGCGACCAGCGCATCCACCACCACGCGCACGCCCGGCAACTGGCCGCGGCGATGCGGCAGCAACACGCTGGTGGTGACTTCGCCGGCATGCCATGCCGGCAGCACCTGCTGCAGGCGGCCGGCGGCGATGGCCGCAGCACACAGGCTGTGTGGCAGCACGGTGATGCCAAGACCCGCTTCTGCCGCCGCGATCAGCAGCTGCGATTCATTGCCGACCAGCGCCACCTGCGGCTCCACCTGCACGGTGTGGGCATCGGCGCCGTGCAGCGTCCAGCGCGTTGCATGGCGCGCGGTCAGCAGGCCGGCATGCGCGCGTAGCTGTTCGGGCGTGTCCACTGCCGGCGCGGCTGCCAGATAACCAGGGGACGCCACCAGCACGATGCGTTCGCTACCGAGCATGCGCTGCACCAACCCGGAATCCGGCAGCGGACCGAAGTGGCTGCGCAGGGCGATGTCGATGCCTTCCTGCGCCAGGTCGATGAAACGATCACTCACTTCAACTTCGATACGCAGCCGTGGATAGCGGCGGGCCAACGCGGGCAGGCACGCGGCGAGCTCGCCCTGCACCACCGGAATCGAAGCGCTGATCCGCACGGTGCCGCTGGGTTCGGCCTGGCGGTCGCGGACAATGGCCTCGGCGGCCTCGACCTCGGACAACGCTGCGCGTGCGCGCTCGAAGAACTCCTGACCGACCTCGGTCAATGCGAAGCGGCGCGAACTGCGCTGCAGCAGCCGCACCTGGAGCTGTTCTTCCAGCAGCGCCACGCGCTTGCTCAGGGTCGAGCGCGGCAGGCCCAGATGGCGCCCGCCTGCAGCGAACCCGCCCTGCTCCACCGCGGTCACGAACAGGGCCAGATCGTTGAGGTTGAGCATGCGCAACGTCCACAGATGTGGACTTCAGGATGCCATTCAAGCGGCTTCCGGGGCAATGTCCACGCAGGCACGCTTTCCTCACCCGCCGCATCGCGGCTTGAACCGGAAACCTGCCATGACCCCGACCCTCTTCTACGGCGTGCCCTCGGGCTGCTCGTTCGGCTCCATCGTCGCCCTGGAATGGCTGCGCCAGCCGTATCACCTGTGCCGCATCGACATGCCCGGCCAGGTGCAGAGCGAAGACTACCGCCGCCTCAATCCGCTGGGTGAAACCCCGACCCTGCGCACCGCGCAGGGCGAGCTGCTCAGCGAGAGCCTGGCCATCCTCAACCACCTGGCCGCGAAGGGCATCGCGCAGGGGCTGGGCTTCGCACAGGGCACGCCCGGCTTCGATCGCCTCAACCACCGGCTGGCCTATCTCAACACCAGTTTCTTCGGTGCCTACGCGCCGCTCTGGCACGCACTGGAGCATGCGCAAGGCGATGACGGCGAGGCGCTGCGTGCCTATGGCACCACCAAGGTGCGCCACGCCCACCAGGCGCTGGAGCAGATGATCGGCACGGGCCCGTGGCTGCTGGGCGAACAGCGCAGCTTTGCCGATGCCTACTTCGCCGGCATCGCGCGCTGGAACGACTATCACCAGGTGGTCGATCGTCGCGAGTTCCCCAGGGTGCAGCAGCTGTTCGAGCGCCTGCAGGACGACGCCGGCGTGCAGTTCGCCCACGCCATCGAAGCGCAGCAGCCGGCAACCAGCAGCGGTGGCTTCCTCGGCGAGGTGCGGCTGGAAGACGTGCTTGAGGCAGCAGCGGCCTGAGCCCTGTCCTGCCCGTGTGGCAGCGGCGCGCAATGCCTCTTGCGCGCCGCGCTACAGTGGTATGTCCCCCGCCGCAGGAATCCGCGCATGTCCACGTTCTCCGTTCCGCAGGCGGTGGCCCGCTATGCCGAAGCGCCGCTGCGCCAGGTGCCCGGCTTCCTCGCCCTGCAGCAGATGAGCCGCCTGCTGCTGGCCGAACGCGTTCCCGCGCAGGGCCGTGTGCTGGTGCTGGGCGCCGGTGGCGGGCTGGAGCTGAAGGCTTTTGCCGAAGCGCAGCCGGGCTGGCAGCTGCTGGGCATGGATCCGGCCGCGCCGATGCTGGCCCTGGCCGAGCAGACACTGGGTCCGCTGATGCCGCGCGTGCAACTGCTGGAAGGCTACATCGACGATGCGCCCGATCTGCGCTTCGATGGGGCCAGCTGCCTGCTGACCCTGCACTTCCTCGATGCCGGGCAGCGCCTGCACACGTTGCGCGAGCTGCACCGGCGCCTGCAGCCCGGCGCGCCGCTGGTTGTGGCCCACCACAGCGTGCCGCAGGAACCGGCCGGCAAGCTGCGCTGGTTGCAGCGCTACGCAGCGTTCGCCGAAGCCTCGGGCGTTGCCCACGCCGATGCACAGCACGCGATCGAGGCCATTGCCGAGCGGCTGCCGCTGCTGGCCCCCGAACAGGAAGTGGCGCTGCTGCAGGAGGCCGGCTTCGACGGCGTGGAGCTGTTCTACGCAGGCTTCAGCTTCAAGGGCTGGGTGGCGTACGCCGGGTGATGCCTACGGCACCACGGTGATGCCGATGCGCTGCATCAACAGCGCCACCTGCTGCACGTCCAGCGTGGCACCACGCAGGTTGGTGCTGCGCAGGTCCAGCTCACCCAGCTCCGAGTTGGTCAGGTCGCAGTCGGTGAAGTTGGCGCTGTTCCAGTCGATGCCCTCGAACTGGCCGCCGGACAGGTCCGAGCCGGCGAAGCTGGCGCCACTCACATTCGCGCCATCCCATCGGTTTTCCCACAGCTCGCACTTTTCCAGCGTTACCCGCGAGAAATTGGCATAGCGCAGGTTCGACTTCTTGATGAACGCGCTGCAGAACCAGCTGCGCGTGGTGATCTGGTTCATGAAGCTGGCGTTGCTGAAATCCGCGCCCTGCGCACGGCACTCGCTGATCTCCAGGCCCAGCGCCTTGATGAAATTGAAATGGCACATGCTGATATCGCAGCTGCGGAAACTGGCTTCCTTCAGCGTGGCGCCATTGAAGCGGCAGCCGGCGCGGCTGTCGGCATCGTAGAAACTGCAGTTGATGAACTCGGTGCCGGTCAGGTCCGCACCGGAGAAATCGCACTCGTGGAACTGCTGGTCGACCACTTTCTGGCCGGTGTACTGGTCCGCGCCGATGCGCAGCTTGCGGTGAACGGTGGGAGACATCAGGGATTCCATGCCAAGTGCCCCGCCATGATGCCGGGCCGCGAGGCCGATCCATAGACCCCGGGGCGGGCGGGTTCACCGGCAGTCCAGCCGCCCTGTGCCCTCCCGACCAATGCATGTTGTTGCATGATTATGCACGAACGTGCAGACTTGCGGCATGAGCGCCGACCCCAGCCCCCTACCCGCCCAGCGCACCCGGCAGATCCTCGAGGAGCTGCGCCAGCAGGGCCGCGTGGTCGCCGCCGAACTGGCGCGCCGTTATGCCGTCTCCGAAGATTCGATCCGCCGCGACCTGCGCGAGCTCGCCGCCCAGGGCCTGTGCCAGCGCGTCTACGGCGGCGCCGTGCTGCCGCCGCCCAAGGAACGGCCGCTGCGCGAGCGCCTGACCCGCGACCGCGGCGACAAGGCCGAGCTGGCCGCCCGCGTCTGCGCGCTGCTGCAACCCGGCCAGGTGGTACTGCTCGATGCCGGTTCGACCAATCTGGCGATCGCCCAGCAGCTGCCGGCCGCTCTCGGGCTGACGGTGATCACCAATGCCCCGCAGATCGCCACCGCCGCCAGCATGCTCGAAGGCACTTCAGTGCAGCTGATCGGCGGGCGCCTGGCCAGCGGTGGCGGTGCGGTCGGTGCCGAGGCGTTGGCCCAGGTGCAGCGCCTGCGTGCCGACGTGTACCTGCCCGGCCCCTGTGCGGTGGACGGCGACACCGGTGTGTGGGCAATGGATTCGGAAGAGGCCACGCTGAAGCGTGCGATGGTGGCCTGCAGCAGCCGCGTCATCGTCGCCGCCACCACTGAAAAGCTCGGTGCCCGCGGCAACTGGCAGATCGCCAGCCTGGACGAGATCGACGATCTGGTGCTCACCACATCGGCACCACCCGCACTGGCGGCGCGCTTCCACGCCGCCGGTATCGCGGTGCACCCCACGCCTCCCTGACCGTACTGCTCATGTCCCTTGCCAACCGCGCGCGTGCCGAACAGCACGCGACCCGCGCTGCGTTCTTCATTCCCGGCTTCGCCACCGCGTTGTGGGCCACCCTGGTGCCATTCGCCAAAGCGCGCACCGGGATCAATGACGCCACGCTGGGGCTGGTGCTGCTCTGCCTCGGTGCCGGCTCGCTGCTGGCGATGCCCTTGTCCGGCGTGCTGGCCGCACGCCTCGGTTGCCGCCGGGTGATGGTGGCCAGCAGCCTGCTGATCTGCCTGACCGTGCCCGGCCTGGCCCTGGCGGGTTCGGCCTGGACGCTGGGCGTGGTGCTGTTCGTGTTCGGTGCGGCCGTGGGTGCGATGGACTGCACGATGAACGTGCAGGCCGTCATCGTCGAGCGCGAAGCACGGCGCGTGATGATGTCTGGCTTCCATGCCTTCTTCAGCATCGGCGGCTTCCTCGGCGCGGCCACCATGACCGTGCTGCTGTCCGCACAGTTGCCGCCCTTGGCATCGGTGCTGATCGGTGTCGGCACCATGCTGCTGGTGATGCTGTTGTCGGCGACGTACTGGCACAGCGAACGCATGCCACACGACACACCGATGCTGGCCCTGCCGCATGGCATCGTGCTGTTCATCGGCGTGCTGGCGTTCGTCGCCTTCCTCGGCGAAGGTGCGATGCTCGACTGGAGCGCGGTGTTCCTCAGCGATGTACGTCGCGTCGATGCCAGCCTGGCAGGTATCGGCTATGTGACCTTCACCCTGACCATGACGGTCGCGCGCCTGTTCGGCGATGCACTGGTGGCACGCGTGGGCCGCCAGCGCGCGATCGTGTTCGGCGCGCTGCTCGCCGCTGCCGGCGTGCTGGTGCTGACCCTGGTCACGCCGTGGCAGGCATCATTGGCGGGCTATGTGCTGGTCGGCCTCGGTTGCGCCAACATCGCGCCCGCGCTGTTCTCGCTGGCCGGCCACCAGACCCGCATGCCCGGCGCGCTGGCCATCACCGCCGTTTCCACGCTGGGCTTTGCCGGCATCCTTGCCGGACCGGCGTTGATCGGCTTTGCCGCCAATCATTTCGGTCTGATTGCTGCGTTCATCGGTGTGGCCACGGCCTTGTTGCTGGTGGCCGTGTCCACACGTTGGCTGCGGATGTGATGCCTGTACGGAACCGCGCGCCCGAAGGCACGCGGTTCCAGAGCATGACATCAGCCCTGGCTCTCCTCAGTAGGAGGAGAACTGCCAGCGCTGGTTGTCGCCACCATGGCACATCCACATGTGCACCTTGGAGCCATTGGTGTTGCCCAGGCCAGGATCATCCAGGCACATGTTGGTCTGCGGATTGCGGATCTCGCCGACCAGGCGCCACGACTGGTGCGCACCGCCGTTGCAGGACCACATGCGGATCGCATTGCCGTCATGGCTTGCGCCGTCGGCTGCCTCCAGGCACTTCCCGCCCAGCCCGCGGATCGATCCATCCGAACCCAGTTCGAAGCGCTGCTGCGGTACACCCGTACAGTCCCACAGCTGTACGCGGGTGCCATCTGCCGTGTTGGCGCCTTCCACATCCAGGCACTTGCCGCCGACACCGACGATCGAGCCGTTGGCCGGATTGAACTCCCACTTCTGGTTGGCAGTCTGTGCGTTGCTGTAAAGCTGGATCTTGGTGCCGTTGGCGCTGGAGGCGCCGATGGCGTCGAGCACCTTATCGCCCACGCCGACGATGGAGGTATTGGTGAACTTCCATGACTGGTTCCAATCACCGTGCGCGTCATACAGCTGGATCCGGCTTCCATTACTGGTGCCGTAACCTACGATATCGAGTACGCGGTTGCTGGGCACACCGGTGATGGTCGACGTGTTGGGCTTCACCGTCCACAACTGCTGCGGCGTGCCCGGCGTGCAGTCCCACACTTGGATGGCGGTACCCGGACCGGTGTTGGCGCCTTCGGCGTCGAGGCACTTGTTGCCTGCGCCGCGGATCTCACCAAAGGTTGGAATGTTGCGCAGGTTGATCGGCGCCGACACCGAACCTTGCGAGAACTGGCCATCGCCGCTGAAGGTGGCGGTGATCGATGCGGTGGTGAAGCCGGCGGGCACGGTGTAGTTCACCGCAACCTTGGCGGGGCTGCCATAGGCATAGCGATGCGTACAGAACTGGACATCGCGTGTTGCCGCATAGCAAGCCTGGTCAAGCTGGGAAACGAGACCTGCCATTGGTGTATTGGTCGTGCTGACCTGCACTTTACCCACCGCTTGGCCATTCACCTTGAATTCGACGAAGCCACCGATCTGCTCATTGCCCGGGATGTGATACAGCCCCAGCGCCTGGCCATCGACCTGCGCAGAAAGCTGGATCACCTGCCCCGGCGCCGGAAGGGCATTGGACACGGAAGCCGTGGTGGTGGTCGGGAGGCTGTAGAGACGCGGGAACGATTTGGCCTGCGCGCCCGCAGATGCCGCTGCAATTCCAATTGCGAGAACACCCATCGAAACGTAGTTCATCCTTGCTCCATTTACGTTGTGTGGAAATCCTATCCAGGGACCACCATTGAAACGCTGCAAGTACGGTGCCCCCTGCACTCCCTGGCCATCGACATCGACTGCGGGCCGCGGCCTTCATGGCCAGGAACTCCGGATAGTCTCACAGACGGCGCGCTCGCGGCAGGATGCTACCGCCGCCTGCGCCGCAGTTTCATCCGCAACCGGCGGTAGCCGATCACCGTGGCCGTTGCACACAACGCAGCGCCAGCCAGGCTCAGCAGCAGCAACACCGCCAGCCGGGCGGTGACCTGACGCAGCATCGCCGGCAGGTCCCAGCTGTGCAGGAAGTGGAACAGCCAGCGACCCACGCGCTCGCGACGCCCCATCGTCAGCAACGGGTCGCCAGTGGCCAGATCGAGGTAGACCCGCGTCGCCTCGGCATCGCCGAAATCAGCCACCGCCACCGGGAAGCGGCGTACCGCTGCGCCGTTCATGGCTTCCGGTGCACGCGGGTAGAAGTACGCATCCGCTGCGAGCTGGACCCAGCACCCCTGCATGGGCGCATCCGACAACGCCCGCACCTTCTGCTGCAGCCATGCGGCCGGCAGCAACCGCGCAACCTGCAGATGACCATCACTGCCGGACACAATGCGGGTCTCGCCCTGCCCGTCCAGCAACACCGCGAACAGCTCACCACCGATGCGTCGCCACTGGATCTCCACCGGCTTGAAGCGCGCGTCGTCGACGGCCGCCAGCAGCGCCGCCGGTTCACCCAGCGCGCCATCCACCGCTACCGCGCCGCCACGATAGCGTCCGCTGTCGATCGCCTCGCGCGTGCTGCTGAAGACGCCCAATGGATTCATCGACATCAGGCCGCTGAAGATCCAGGTGAACACGAATGCCGCTGCCACCAACCCGATCAGGTGGTGCCAGCGCATCCAGGGCTCGACATACGGCGTCTTCGCGCCAGTGCGGTAGTGCCCACAGAAGCGCCAGCGCCACACACCCACCACGATGCCGCTGATCGCCGCCACCGTGCACAGCGCGGACAGCACGATCACCACCCACGTCCACACCGGGTCCACCGACTGCATGCGCAGGAAGTACAACCAGTGCAGCCAAGCGCCCGCATAGTTCCAGCGCTGCTGCACATGCGGTGCGTCCAGCACCACTTCGCCGGTGTGCGAAGACACATACAGGTCACCAGGCTGCGCGCCCCCCACCTCCACGCGGTACAGCGGCCGGTGCGCGTCCAGTGCGCGCGAATGCGTCCAGCGGTCTTCATCCACGCGCGTCGCACCCACGAAGGCCTGGCCGCCCGCGAACTGCGCAGCAGATGCTTCGGCACGCTGTGCCGACACCGGCAGCAGCGCCTGGCCGGTCACGGCAGACCAGGCGCCCACGTTGCTGCCATTGCGCACCACATACGCAGGCTCGCCACGCAGCGTCGTCAGCGCCACAACCTCCGGCTCGGCCTGCACCACGGCAGGCAGTACCGACAGCCCCTGCAGATCGCGCGCATCCCCCAGCACCGGCAACGCCGCCAGCCGCTCACCGGGTGTCAGCTTCGGGTAACCAATGAACAGCATCACCATGCCGCTGACGAACCACAGCAGCATCAGCAGGCATCCGCCGATGCCCAGCCAGCGATGCACCAGGTAGGTCCAGCGCTTGGCGGTGGATCGCAACGTCATCGCCAGCGTCCTCAGAAGCGATGGTCGACGGTGAATTCGACGCGCGGGTCCGCACCCAGCAGCCACTGCGTGCTGGTGTAGTACGCGGTGGCGTAGTACGCCTTGTCGAACACGTTGAACAGCCGCGCCGACAGCCGCGTGCGCGGTGCCGCCTGCCAGGTCAGTGCCAGGTCGGTGGTGCTGTAGCCGGGCAGCTCCAAGGTGTTGGCGTTGTCGGCGTAGCGCTTGCCGACGTAACGCACGCCGCCCGCCGCACTCCAGTCCGGTGCAAACTGCCAGCTCAGCCACACATTGGCCAGGCGCTCGGCCACGTTCGGTGGCACGTTGCCATCACGCGACACCAGCACCGCCGGCGAACCGGTGGTTTCCAGGAAGTCCTCGAACTCGGCCTTCAGCACCGTGGCATTGGCATCGAGCGACCAGCGCGGCGCGAAGTTCCAGTTCAAGGACGCCTCAATGCCACGCGAGGTCTGTGCGCCCACCTGCACGCGGCGATCCGGCACCAGCGGATCGCGGCTGAGCAGCCCGGTCTTGCGGATGCGGTACGCCGCCAGCGTCCACTCGCCGCCATCGAAGGCCTGCTTCAGACCCACCTCGATCTGCCGGCCCTTGGCCAGGTCGAAGGCACCGTTGGCCGGGCTGATCATCAACAGGCCACTGACCGGGTCCGCCGCCTGCGAGTACTGCGCATACAGGCTCAGCGTCGGCCGCAACGCGAACACCGTGCCTGCACGCCAGCCGGTGCTGCGGTAGGTCTTCGAGAACGCGTTCTGGCCGCTGATCAGATCGGTACGATCAATGCGCGCGCGGTCGTGGCGCAGCCCACCCAGCACCGACCAGCGCTCGCTCAGCGCCAAGCGGTCTTCCACGAACAGCGCGTACTGCTCGGCACGATTACGGTAGCGCGGCAGGTTCGGCGCGTCGCTGGTGAACTGGCCCGGCACCGGATCGAACGGATCGACCGGGCCCGAGCTGCCGGCATAGGTGTTGTTGGTGTGCTTGAAGTGCGCGCGGTTCGCGTCCAGGCCCACCGCGAAGTTGTTCTGCAGGCCACCCGCCGTTCCCTGCACACGCAGCGTCGAGGTCAGTCCGGTCTGGTCCTGATTGTGGGTGATCTCGGTATTGCCAGATCGATCGATCAAGCCGGTAGCGCGGTTGTAGACGTAGGCTTCGGCATTGCGCCAATCGCGCTGGCTGTCGATCTGGTAGAGGCGCGTGCGCCATTCGACGCTTGCGTTCGGCGTCCACAGCGCATCGAGCTGGGTCCAGCGGTCGCGGTAGCGGATGTCGCTGTCTTCCACGTTGTAGTTGCGGTGGCGCAGCGCCTCCAGCTGGCGGCCATCCACCAGTGGCGTGCCGAAGTAGCGCATCGGTTGCTGATAGCCTTCCGCATGGGTGAGCGACAGCTGCAGATCCGCACGCGGTTGCCACAGCAGTGCGCCGGAGAAGGTGGCATCACTACTGCGCCCGCGATCAACCCAGCCACCGCTGTAGTTGCCGCTCACATCCAGCCGGTAGGCCAGCTCGGGCGTCAGCGCGCCACCACTGCCGAAGCCCAGGCGTGCGGTGTCCTCGCTGCCCACGGTTGCGCTGATCTCGTTCTCGATTGCCCCACGCGTGGGCTTCTTCGGCACGATGCTGATCACGCCGCCGATCGCACCGTCGCCATGGATCACCGAAGCCGGACCGCGCAGCACTTCGATGCGCTCGATGGACCAGGTATCGAACGGAAAGGTGATGCCCACGCCGCCATACTGGCGCAGCCCGTCATACAGGCGCATCACGGAAGCGCCATCGGTGAAGCCACGGCTGGACAGCGCACTCAGGCCGTTGCCCGGGTGCGGCATCGCACTGATCGCACCGGCGCGGCTGATCGCATCATTGAGGTTGGTGTCGCCGCGCTGTTCCAGCTGCTCGCGCGAAATCACCGTCAGGCTGGCCGGTGTCTGCAGCACGCTCAGGCCCAACGCAGAGCCTGCGCTGGAGGTAGAAGACAGCTCGCCGCTGCGGGTATCGACCACGCGCACGGTATCCAGCGTGGTCGGTGGTGCCGCATCGGCGGCAAGTACAGAGGCGGTGTGCAGGAGCAACGCGCACATGGCAGGCAGCGCCGCCCTGCGCAGGCGCGCGGAGTTGGGGTTGGTTTTCATCTGTTCACGGCATGCAGGGCCACCCCGCAGTGGCAGGGCAGCTCAGGGAGTTCGGGGAACGCGCACGCAGTCGCGCCAGGCCATGCCTGGCAGCTTGGGAAAATCAATCCAAAGGCGTGCGCGCAGGGCTCAGACAGCCATGAAGACCGGCGGCCCACGCGCTCCCAATGTGCCGCTGACCCGCTGCGGCAACGCCTGCACTGCACCACGCAGCGCACGGCATATCGATACCATCGGTGCCAACAGCAGCAATGCCGCCACCAGCAGGGTGATCAGCCGCGCGGCGATCAGGCAGTAGTCGCAGTCCACGCCCATCTCATGCGCGGCGTGTGGATCGGCGGGCGGCTTCTTTGCGACCTCGCCCTGCTGCATCGCCATCGCGTGGTGGTCGTGATGGCCCTCCATCGCATGCTGCGCATGCTGGGAATGGTCCATCGCCGCTACCGGCACAGCCGCTGCAACGTGACCATGCGCCAGCCAGCGGCTCACCAGCGGGGCAAGCAGCACCAGCAGCATGGCTAGCCATGCCAGGGCCTGGAACCGGCGGTGGAGGACAGAACGACGCACCCGGCCATTCTACGGGCCTGCGGTCAACCTTGGACCACGTTCAGGGTTGCCCGGCGGCCAGTGCGACGTTATGACGCAGCCTCCAGCGCAGGGGATCGTCCACTGCCCGAGGGGGACGGAAGGCAGCCTGGCCGGCCCCTTCCGCCCCCGCACCGGATGACTAGAACCGCGCCGGTTGCTGCACCGCGCGCTCCAGGAACATGAAACCCGCCTGCAGGCTGTTGCGGGCGTTCTCCAACCAGCGCTCCGGATCGGCTACCGCAAATCGCTCCTGTGCATCCACATCACCCGAGTCGGCCAGATCAGCCAGCTGCAGATGGATGTGGTTCTCCACCAGGCTCACCAGCACGGCGAGCTCGGCCGATAAACCGGCGATGCGTTCGGTGAAGCCAGCGTCGTTGCTGTTCAGAGACATGTCCCCTGTTCCTATGCGTTGCGGTGTTGATGGATGGCTTCGAAACGCTCGGCACAGGCAGGCCCGCAGAACAGTCTTGCCGGATCGTTGTCGAAGTCCTCGCTACAGTCCGGGTTGTGGCATTCCCCCATGGGAGTGAGAGGGGCAACGTTGCTGGCCCGCGTTGCGTGCTGGGCCAGGGCGCGTTGCAGGTGGCGCGCTTCCATTTCCTGCGCTTCGTCGATGGTGTCCGTCATGCGGGTTGTATTTTATCGAGGGGTGGTCGCACCGATTGAGAACGTCGCAACGACGGTCAACGACGCGGATTCCGCGGCGGATCGGCGTTCGTGGTTGCAGTGGATTTCAGGCATGCAGGCTCCTTGTGCACGGGCGCCCGAAGGCGCGATGGAGAGAAACGATGGCCCGTCGTTGACGGCGATCGCATCATCCGAAAACCGGTTCTCGCCAACTGCGACGCATCGGCACGATCACAGTGATCTGCGAACGCCATCGCAGATCCAACGCGTACTGGGTGGCGCCATCGCGGTCAGGGATGCAAGGTGCTGGAAGGTGTTGCAAATGAAGCCCCGTTCCGACACCATGACCGTATCACCACTTCCATCACATCCTGACCACACTGCGTCGGTCGGCCGCTGCGTGACCTGCGCACGCCGGACACTGCACAGCACGTTGGCCGCCATCGGCCGCCGTGGACCGATCCACGTTCCCAGGGGCCTTGTCGAATGCACACACCGCATCCCACGCAGGACATCGTTCCCGCGTTCCTGCAGGCCATGCACGCGCACGGCATCGTGCCGGACGCGCGCGGCCGCGACGCGCTCAACGCCGATGGCACGCTGGTGCGCTTCCATGTGGAAGGCGACCGTCGTGGCACGCGCAATGGTTGGGCGGTGTTGTTTGGAGACCACGTGCCGGCCGGCGAGTTCGGCAGCTGGCGGACCGGCACCCGCCATGCCTGGTGCGCGAAATCGCCGACCGCGTTGAGCGCCGCCGAGCAGCGTGCCATCAGGCAACGCCAGGAGGCGGCCCGCAGCGAGCGCGAACGGCATCAGCGCGAACGCGAGGACGCCGCCGCCAAGGCGGCCAACGTGCTGTGGAACCGTGCCATTCCTGCCGATGCCCACCACCCGTATCTCGTACGCAAGGGCATCCACGCACATGGCCTGCGTGTGGCGCCATGGCCGGTGCGCAACAGCGATGGCCTTGTCTTCCGCCACATCGACAGCGCCCTGCTGGTACCGGTGATGAACAGCGCGGGCCGTATCGTCTCGTTGCAGGCGATCTTTCCCCGCGTGGATCCAGCACTTGGCCGCGACAAGGACTTCCTTTCCGGTGGCCGCAAGCAGGGCTGCTTCCATGTCATCGGCAAGCCGGTTACCGGCCAGCCGATCGCCATTGCAGAGGGCTATGCCACCGCCGGATCCATCCACCAGGCCACGGGCTGGTGCGTGGTGGTGGCCTGGGATGCAGGCAACCTTGGCGCGGTCGCCCGAGCCTGGCGCGGCGCCATGCCGGACGCGTCATTCGTGCTGTGTGCCGACAACGATCAGTGGACGCGGCAGCCGCTGGACAACCCTGGCGTCACCCTGGCCACGCAGGCTGCCGCGGACATCGATGCCCGCGTGGTCTGGCCCGAGTTCGCCACGCTGCATGGCGACGATGACCGCCCTACCGACTTCAACGACCTGCATCTGCGCGAGGGGCTGGACACCGTGCGTGCCCAGTTGTTGCCCCCCATGCCGCCGGCAGGGGGCGACGACGTGGCACTGGACGATGCGCCGTCATCGGCCAGCGCGCGCTACCAGGTGCCTGGCAACCTGTCCGCATTCGATGCCTTCACCCCGTTTCCCGATACCAACGCGCGCGGGCGGCCGTTGCCAACCGCCCGCAACCTGGCCGAACTGTGCCGTCGTACCGGTGTGACCGTGCGCTACAACGTCATCCGCAAGGATCTGGAGATTCTGGTCCCTGGGCTGCAGACGACCGTGGACAACGCCAAGGAGGTCGCGGCGGGCGAAGTGATGGATTGCATGCACCGCGCCGGCATGGCCACCGCCAGCTTCGAGACCAACCTGTGCCAGGTGGCCGAAGCCAATCCCTACAACCCGGTCGCCAGCTGGATCACCTCACGGCCGTGGGATGGCCAGTCCCGCCTGCAGGCGTTCTTCGATACAGTGCAGGAAGCCAAGCCCACGCACATGGCCGACGGCCGCGTGCTGAAGGAAGTCCTGATGCGGCGCTGGCTGATCTCCGGCGTGGCTGCGGCGTTTGAGCCCGATGGCGTGGTCGCGCGCGGCGTGCTGACGTTCGTTTCGAAACAGAACCTGGGCAAGACACGCTGGGCGCGGCAGCTGGCGCCGGTAGAGCTGCAACTGATCGCCGACGGTGTGGTGCTCGATCCGGCCAACAAGGACAGCGTCAAGCAGGTCATCTCCAGATGGATCGTCGAGCTGGGCGAAGTCGATGCCACCTTCCGCCGTACCGATATCGCGGCGCTGAAATCATTCATCTCGCGCAGCCATGACGAGATCCGTCGCCCCTACGCGCGCACCGAATCCCGCTATGCGCGGCGCACCATCCTGTTTGCCAGTGTCAACGACGAACGCTTCCTCCGCGATGCCACCGGCAACACCCGCTGGTGGACCGTGCACGCCGTGGCGCTGGGCGAACCGGCGCGGATCGACATGCAGCAGGTCTGGGCTGAGGCCCATGCGTTGTACTGCAGTGGCGAGACCTGGCACTTGAGTGCCGAGGAACTGGATGCGCTCAATGCCACCAACAGCGAACACGAGCCCATCTCGCCGATCGCCGAACTGATCGATCGTCATTTCGACTGGTCGCTCCCTGCCGAGCACTGGAGCGCGCACTACCGCGCCACCGAGATCGTCATCGCGGTGGGCATCGACAGGCCCAACCGTCGCGAGGTGAACGAGGCCGCCGCCTACGTGGTGAAGCGGCATGGCGTGCGCACCCGCGTGGTGGGCAAGGAGCGGGCCAAGGTCTGGCTGATGCCACAGCGCAGACGCAGTCTGGCCGAGCACGCGGCAGGGCCGTTCTAGATGCCGCGCCTCCATGATGGTCGCGACGTTGACAGCAGCAGCGGCGACTGGCGCCTGCACTGCGAAGCACGTCGCCTGCTGCAACTGGACGGCTACCGGCGCGTGGGCACCGACGGGCGCTGGACGACGGTCAGTCCGCGCCGGCACCGCCAACAGTATCTCGAGGGTGTCCTGGCCGCACGCGGGCCGGTTGAGCGTGGGCGTCTGGCAGCAGCGGCATTGCGGCTGTGGATCGCCAGCCCGCCCAACCGCACCATGATGCAAGTAGATGAAAGGTGTTGACTGGGAGCATCTACAGGGGCAAGATGCAGGTATCGGCCCGCCACCTTCCAGGAGCGCTTCCGCCATGTCCCGTCCCCGACTGCATGCCTTCGAAGGTGAGCAGCTGACCGTGCAGCAGATCCACCGGCGGGTACCGGTGCTGTCCGAGCGGACCATCCGCGACCACCTTGCTGCCGGCCGGCGTACCCGCACCGCCATGTTGTGCTTTGACCCGATCGCCGCAGCGGCCCGGGGAGGGCGCATCACCCAGCGCATCCTCCGCGCCCGCAGCGTCGTCGGTCGCGATTCCTGATCCTCCGGCACCTGCCGCATTTCTCCAGGAGTAGATTCCGCATGATTCCCGCCTCCCTCGACAGCGGTCATCGCCTGATTGCCGACACACTGGCCGCGTTCCGTGCCGGCCCTGGACTGGGCAGCGTTGCCCTGCGGCCGGCGCCACGCTCTCGTGTGCCGCTCTACATCGGCATCGCCGGCAGCAAGCGCTCGGGCAAGGACACACTCGCCAATGGACTGGCGTCGGCGTTGTCACTGCCATGCGACAGCTTCGCGGGCCCGCTGCGGCAATTGGTCGCCACCCTCCTCGGGCTCTCCCTGCACGAACTGGACAGCCGCAAGGAGGACGCCATCGACTGGCTGGCCGAACTCACCCCGCGCCACCTGATGCAGACCGCCGGTACCGAGTGGGGGCGTGACCGCGTCCATCCCGAGCTGTGGGTACGCTCGCTGTTCGCACGCCTGCCCGAGGGCGGGCTGGTACCCGACGTCCGCTTCGCCAATGAGGCCCGCGCGATCCGGCGTCGTGGTGGTGTCGTGATCCGCGTCAATCGCCCAGGCCATCGCAGCAGCGACCCTCATGCCAGCGAGCAGCCGCTGCCGCATGAGCTGGTCGACATCGAAGTCGACAATGACAGCACCCCGGCCGATCTGGTCCGCAGATCGCTGGACCAGCTGCGTTCGCGCGGTGTGATCTGATCCGGAATGCCGGCCCGCCATCCGGTCCATCCCCCGAACCCAGCGCAGGCCCCGACCCATCATCGGCGAAAATGATGTAAGGTCATCCCCCATCACCGACGACACCTGTCGTCACCCTGCATCCCCAACCCATTTCGCAAAGAGGAAACGCCATGGAGGTCGAACAGTTCACGTCGACGCGCCTGAAGGCCATCGAGTTGTTCAAGTCCCAGCCCAAGGGCAGCAAGGACATCGTGAGCCTGGATGCGATCTTCATCTCGCTGTGCACGCTGGCCACTGCCCGGGCGGGCGCAGGCAGCGCCCAGCAGGCGCGTACCGTGGCCCGCCCGGGCAGCCAGCAGCCGCCCGCGCCATGGTTCGTCGAAACCCTTGCGGCCCTGAAGGGCAAGGGCGAGTCGATCACCGTGGCGCGCTTCCTGATGTTCGCCAACCGCTTCCCGGTCAAGCGCATGGACCAGGTCAACGCGGCACGCTGGCTGCGCGACGCCGGGTACATCCCCCGCAAGACCGGCGGCAACCTGGTGTTCGATCTTTGATCCAGCGCCCCCTGCAGTCCTGAAGCCCCGGCATCGTCCGGGGCTTTTTCGTTTCCGGCCAGTACACGGCGCATGAGGCTGTGTGGCAGGTGGCCGTCCTCACCCTGTACCTGCCCCATCCCCTTGATCTGCCTCTGTTCCTGCCAGGTGAGGACAACGAGTACGGATGTACAGGAAAACACCAGCGGCCAGAGCAAGCGGATTCGGCTCACTGCAAGCAGGCGTGTCGTGCTCCTCCCCCCTCCTCACGCACGACTGAACGTCTTCAGCGCACCGATATAAAAGTAGATGAAAGGTGTTGACTGGTCATGCGGGATGGCAACAGTGGAGATCAATGCCACTGAAGACATCCTCCATGAACGCCCTGCCCGACAGCATCCAGACCCTGGCCGAGGTCATCGGCGAATCCGCAGCCCTCACGCTGGTGCGTGCCTGGCCGCCGACCACCTCCAGCACCACCGGCCGTCACCGCGTCATCGTCTACGTCCCCTCAACCCTGCCCGACCAGCACCGGCTGATCGACATCCTTGGCCACGACGTCGCCCAGCGGCTGGTCGCGCACTTCGGCGGCGAACTGTTGTTCCTGGCATCCTGCTTCGCTGCCGGCGCGCACGAACGCCGCGAGCAGATTGCCCGCGCGGTCGCCAGCGGCATGCCACGCGACCATGTTGCGCGTGAGTTCGGCGTCTCACAGACCACCATCAAGCGCGCCCTGCGCGGTGCGCGCACCGCGTTGCCACCGGCTGTCCACCCGGCCCTGCTCAAGGGATACGCACGCGCATGAACGAGAGCGACCTGCTGGCCGGCGTGCCGGATTGGGCCAAGTACCTGGGCGGGACCTCGGGCGTGCTGATCGCGGTGTCGCTGTGGCTGCGCCAGTGGCTGTCATCGGCCAAGGTCGACCGCACCGCCGATGAAGCCACCAGCAACACCCTGCGCACCCTTCAGGAACAGCTCGCGGCCGAACGTACACGCGCCGATGGGCTGATGCACGAGCGCGAGGCAATGGCCCAGGAGATCGGGCAGCTGCGCGGTGAAGTCAGCGCCCTGCGTGCACAGATCGCCCAGCAGAGCGTACAGATAGACGCTCTGTTGAACCTGGTGCGCAAGCAGCCGGGGGCCGCCGCATGACCGTCGCTGCAGCCAGTGCCCTCGGTGGCGCCAGCGTCGCCGCATTCCTGGACATGCTGGCGGTATCCGAAGGCACCGACATACCCAGCCAGCGCTCACGTGACCACGGCTACGACGTCATCGTCGGCGGCCAGCTGTTCACCGACTACCGCGACCATCCCCGCGTGCTGGTGTCGCTGCCGCGCTACGGCATCAAATCCAGCGCCGCAGGCCGCTACCAGTTCCTGCGCAGCACCTGGGATGACCTGCGCGCGCGACTGGGCCTGCCTGACTTCGGCCCGGTTTCGCAGGACCGCGCGGCCGTGGCGCTGCTCAAGCAATGCGGTGCCTACGAGTTGATCCGGCTGGGCCGCTTCGATGCCGCCGTCACTGCGGCCCGGCGCATCTGGGCATCGCTGCCGGGCGCCGGCTACGGCCAGAAGGAGCACGCACTGGAAACACTGCGCGCGGCGTACCGTGCCGCCGGCGGAGCCCTGCAGTGACGCTTGCGGCACTGAGGTTGGGCATCGGGCTGCTGGTCCTTGCCGGCAGCCACGCGAGCTGCGCCTGGCTGGGATGGACCCTGCGCGACCGCACTGCGGACCTTGCCGTTGCCACCACCCGGGCAGCGCAGCAGGAGGCCCGCGCCGATGCAGTCCAGCGCGCGCACCAGCAGGCCCTCGCCAACAGCGCCGCAGGCGCGCAGGCCGAATCACAGCGCCTGGCCCACCAGGCCCGGCACACCGAACAGTTCAACACCCTGCAACGGGACATCGAGACCCATGCCAAGACTCCTGGTCGTGATCGCGGCGACGCTGACGCTGAGTTCGTGCGCATCTGGCGCGAGGCCAACGCCGGCCACGCCCTGCCGCGCTGACCTCAGCATCGCACCTGCCCAGCTGCTTCCCCCACCCCGCCTGCCGGACCTGCACGCAGCCAGCGATGACGCGCTGCTGCGCAATCACGTTGCGGTCGCACAGCAGTACCACGCGCTGGCCGACCAGCTGAGTGCGCTGCTATGCAGCCTCGGCAGCCAGCGCGGCATCACCATCAATGGCGCCGTGCCGGCAGCACCCGCCGACTGCGGCAGCAGTGCCACTCCCACGCACTGAGCCTGCCGGATACGGCCACGCCTGCAATGCCACCCCACCGCGGTGATGGCAACACTGGCTGCAGACCGCGCGCGCCGCACGGGCCACGCACTTCTTTCCTTCCCTGCATGAGCTGACATGGCGAACGATCCCTTCCCTCCCACGCTCGATCCGCTGATTGCCGCGATCGAAGCCACGATCCGCGCACGCTTTCCCGGGTTTGCAAGCGTCGAGTTCCATCGCGAGGCCAACGCTGAGGGGATGCCCCTGCCGGCCTGTCTGCTGGCGATGACCCGCTGTGACCGCAGCAGGGACAACAATGATGGCAGTGGCCTGCTGCAGGCCACGCTTCGCTTCGAAGCGCGCATTGCGCTGCCGGCGACCGATGCAACCACAGCGCTGCAGCTGCGCAACGCGGCCCTCGCCCTGGCGACCTGGCTGCACCAGCTCGGCCGCTTCCCCGGCGTTGCCAGCGGTGCGATCGATGTGATTGCAGCATTGCCGGAAGACCCCGCGGCGGCACAGCCGGGCCTGCGCACCTGGATCGTCGAGTGGTCACTGCCGGTCGCGCTGGGCGACAACCCTTGGGACGACGCTGGCGGCGTGGTGCCGCAGGCGTGCTACAGCTTCGCGCCGGAGATCGGCCGCGTCCATGAGTCCCGCTACCAGCCATTGCCGGAGCGCGCACCATGAGCGCCGAACACGCGCGGTTGATCGGCAACCTGCTGATGATCGGTGTGGTACGCGAACTGGACGAGGCAAACGGACGCGTTCGCGTCGATGCCGACGGCATGCTTACCGACTGGATTCCCTGGCTGGAGCGCCGCGCCGGACCGGGCATGCGCAGCTGGTGCGCACCCGAACCCGGCGAGCAGGTCGTACTGGCGTGCCCCTATGGCGACCCGGGCCAGGCGCTGGTACTCGGCAGCCTGTACCAGGACCGCTTTCCGCCGCCGGCCGACTCGCGCCTGCGGCAGCGCACCGAGTTCGCCGACGGCAGCAGCGTCGAGTACGACCAGGAAACCACCACGCTCAACGTCCATGTCGGCAGCGGCAAGGTCATCGTCACCTGCGCGAATGCACAGGTGATCGCCAGCGAATCGATCGTGCTCGATACACCCTCGATCAAGGCCACCGGCGATCTGGATGTCAGCGGCGCGATCAGCGCCGGCAAGGACATCAGCACACCGGGCGAGGTCAAGGCCGGTGCCATCGGCCTGAAGGCACACACGCACACCGCACAGGGCCCAACCGCCCCGACCACGCCGGCCCAGGCCTGAGCGGCCACGCCTGCAATGCCCTGAAAAACCGCACTCCACGACGATAGAGGCCATGCGAGGAATCGACGCCAACACCGGCAAATCACTGGATGGGCTCGCCCATCTGCACCAGTCCGTGCGTGACATTCTCACCACGCCCCTTGGCTCCCGCGTACTGCGCCGCGAATACGGTTCACGCGTATTCGAACTGATCGATGCGCCGACCAACCGCTCGCTGCGCATGGACCTGATCGCGGCCACCGTCGACGCGCTGGCGCGATGGGAACCGCGTCTCCACGTCGAGAACGTCGACGTCTCCCTCCCCGCCCCCGGCGTGATGATCCTGGCAGTGACCGGGATCCACCTGCCGGACGGCGAGGCCATCACCATCGAAGGAATCGAGGTTCGCTAACCGTGGCATCCGGCTCGTTCACCAGTGTCAATCTGTCCCAGCTGCCTGCACCGGCGGTCATCGAAGTGCTCGATTTCGAAGCCATGTTCGATGAATCGCTGACCGCACTGCAGGCCCTGGATCCCACTTTCGACGCGCTGCTGCCGTCGGACCCGGCCTTCAAGATCCTGGAGGTCTGCACCTACCTGCGCCTGCTCGATCGCCAGCGTGTCAACGACGCCGCGCGTGGCGTGATGCTGGCCTATGCCGGTGGCAGCGACCTGGACCACCTCGCCGCGATCTTCGGCGTCGCCCGCCAGGTGCTCGACCCGGGCAGGCCGCAGGAAGGCATTCCACCGCGATATGAGAGCGATGAGGACTTCCGCCGCCGCATCCAGCTGGGCCCGGAAGGGTTCAGCGTGGCAGGGCCGGAAGGTGCCTATGTATTCCATGCGCTGAGCGCCGACCCGCGCGTGCTCGACGCCAGTGCGACCAGTCCCGCCCCCGGCGAAGTGGTGGTCTCGGTGCTGTCGCGCGAAGCGGATGGAACCGCCACCCAGGGCCTGCTCGACATCGTCGAGGCGAAGCTGAGCGCCGATGACGTGCGACCGCTGACCGACCACGTGCTGGTGAAGCCGGCCACGATCGTCACCTACTCGGTCGACGCCACGCTGTTCACCTTTGCCGGCCCGGATTCGCAGGTCGTGCTTGCCGAAGCGCGCACCCGCCTGGACCGCTACATCAGCGAGTCACATCGCCTCGGCCGCGATGTCACCCGTTCGGGGTTGTTCGCCGCATTGCATGCCGAGGGCGTGCAGCGCGTGGAGATCGTCCATCCGGCTGCAGATGTGGTGGTGGACCGAACCCAAGCCACCCACTGCGCCGGCGTGACTCTGACCCACGGCGGCACCGATGAATGAGCCGAGCACGCGCCTGATCAACGCGCGGCTGCGCGGCGCGATCGATGGCCGCAACCGCACCTTCCGCCACCCCGGCGGCGCGCTGGCGAGCCTGCAGGCGGTGTACCGCACCGATGCACGGGGGCGGCAGCCGCTGCAGGGCAGCGTCATTGAGGGCAGCCGGGTCACCCTGGCCGCTGCACCGGCGCCCGGCGAGGTCATCGATGGTGACGCCCAGGTGGTGGTGCCCTCGGCGGCGAACCTGCTGCCCGCCAACGCCACCCACGCCGAGCGCGCGCTTGCCCGCGCCATCGTTGCGCGTCCGTTGCCGGTGGACATCACCGCGCTGTGGGATGCCGACCGCTGTCCGACCGCACTGCTGCCCTGGCTGGCCTGGGCACTGTCGGTGGACGAATGGAAGGCCTACTGGCCCGAAGCGGTGAAACGCGCACGGGTGCGCACGGCCATCGCCATCCAGCGCCGCAAGGGCACCGCCGGCAGCGTGCGCGACGTGGTGGCCGCCTTCGGCGGCTCGGTGCTGATCCGCGAGTGGTGGCAGCTGCAGCCCAAGGGCGCGCCGCACACCTTCGAAGCGGTGATGACCATCGCCAACCAGGATGGCCAGTCCGCCACGGCGATGTTCGTCGAGGACGTCATCGGCGAAATCACCCGGACCAAGCCGGTGCGCTCGCATTTCACCTTTACCCAGGGCATGCAGGCCGACGCCGCCATCGGCGCACTTGCAGCCGCCCACGCCACGGCCTTCCGCCGCCTTCAACTGATCGGAGAGTAACCCCCGCATGCGCCTGAAAATCACCGATGCCGGCTTCGCCAAGCTGGTCAATCCGCCGAACACCGGCACCAACGCCGTCCTGATCACCCAGATCGGCCTGACCTCGACCGCCTTCGTGCCGTCGGCGGGGCTCACGGCACTGCCCGGCGAGATCAAGCGCGTCGCCACCTTCGGCGGCCAGGCCGTGGGCGATGACACCGTGCACGTCACCATCCGCGATGACAGCGCCACCTCCTACACGCTGCGCGGCTTCGGCCTGTACCTGGCTGACGGTACGCTGTTCGCCAGCTACGGCCAGGCCGATCCGATCATGGAGAAGTCGGCCGCATCGATGCTGCTGCTGGCCACCGACACACGCTTCAGCGGGATCGACACGACGCAGATCCAGTTCGGCGATGCCGGCTTCCTCTATCCACCGGCCACCACCGAGGTCGTCGGCGTGGTCGAGCTGGCCACCAGCACCGAAGCCGAAGATGCGACCGACACCCAGCGCGTGGTGACTCCGCGTGGCATGCGTGCTTACACCGACAAGCGCTTCGGCGCCAGCGCCCCGACCGCGCTGGCGAAGACACTGCTGTCTGCGGCGAACACCGCGGCGGCGCGCACTGCGCTGGAACTGAAGAGCGCCGCGCTGAAGGACACCGGGCATGGCAACGGCCTGGACGCCGACACCCTGGATGGCAAGCACGCCTCCGAGTTCGCCCTGGCCGGTGACTTCGCCACCGTGGGCCACAAGCATGTGATTGCTGATGTGACCGGGCTGCAGTCGGCACTGGATGGCAAGGCGTCCAGGGGCGGCAACACGTTCACCGACCAGCAGTTCATCAGCGGCACGTATCCGTTGCTGGGCTTCGGTGCCGCCGGTGCCGAGCAGTCCTTCATTGGTGGCTGGGCAAATTCCAGCCTGTGGCGCGTGTGGAGCGCGGACCGCAGCGCCAGCAGCGAAATCACCATCAAGCATGGCGACACGCCGCGCTGGAACGGCTCGCCGATGTGGCATGCCGGGAACTTCGCGCCTGAAGCGAAGATGGACAAGAGTGGCGGGACGTTCACCGGCGCGGTTTCCATCTCCAACAACTCGCTGCGCCTGTCCGGCTGGGGCAGCACGCTGACCGATGGTGTCATCTACTTCGGCACCGGTGACAGCTACATTTTCAAGTCAGGTTCCTCCTTCACCTTCCGCAATGTGGAGGGTGCCTATAGCGCAACGCTCAGCGCAGGCGGGAACATCTGGACCAGCGGCAACTTCGATCCCGGCGGGAAGATCAACAAAGCCGGCGACATCATGAACGGCACGCTGAACATGTATGTGGGTCAAGGCAGCACCCAGGTCGTGCACCAACGGTTCGGCTGGGGCAACAACGTGACCCGATGGGCGACAGCCATGGAGAGCGACGCCACACTTTCGCTTTACTCCTACGACTTCAATGGAGGAACTCCGACGCAGCGCGCGAGCTTCAGCAATGTCCAGTACCGGGAGAACACATTCGTCGGCGGCGTCACTTCCGCAGGTGGCAATGCCGCATTCATCATCAAGGACCGTGGGAACGCGAATCAAGAGTTCCACATCTACAACACGGACAACGTGTTCCGGATCTGGTCGTCCACTGCGCAAGTGGATCGACTGCAACTGAATGCCGCGGGGGCTCTCTGGACGGCCGGCGGCTTCGATACTGGCTCTTCGCGCAAGCTGAAAAACATCGAAGGCGCACTTCCGTATGGCCTGGCAGCTGTCGAACAGATGGAACTTGCAGCCGGCCACTACAAACCCGAGTACAACGACGACGGTCGCCGTCGCCTGTTCTTCGTCGCCGAGCAGCTGGCCGAACTGGTGCCGGAAGCGGTCGACCTGGAAGGCGTCGAGTTCCAGGGTGAGCGCGTGGCATCGGTCAAGCTCGACCAGCTGCTGCCGGTGATGGCCAAGGCCATCCAGGAACTGGCCGCTGAAGTGCGCGCACTGAAAGCGGAGCGCTGACATGCCCAGCGGATATCGCTCTTCCGGTGTCGACTTTGACGACCTGTTCGATCCGTACGTTGAAGGTCCACTGGCGCAGGATTCGGGCCGCCGTATCGGCGGCACCGACCTGAGCCGCCGCTATGCCCACATCCAGTACGGCAGCAAGCGTGCCGACGTAGGCCATCGCATCAACGGCATGGACGTGTCCAACCTGTGGGCGGCCCGCGGCAGCGCCACCTACAGGCTGCCATTCCATGGCAAGGGCTACTCGGCAAGCAATGGCGCCAAGACCAACTCCACCGGCTCCGTGTCGGCAACCGTCTCGATCCTGATGTATGCCGACGGCACCTATGCCATCCGCACGGGCGTCGCCGGTGGCGGCAATGGAGGCAGCTCGGTAGCAGCGTCAGGCCAGTGGCTTCCGGCAGGTGCAAGCGTTTCCGAGTACGAAGTGCAGATCACCGGCTCCTCGCCCGCCAAAGCCTCTTTCAGCACCAGTGCTCCCTCGTTCGTGCCGGCATCGGCTGGACCGTCGGCAGGCGTGTCGATCAGCGTCCCTGCCAGGTCCGCCAGCTACGAATCGGACAGCGTCAGCATTTCCGTCGCGCTGCGCCGTGCCGGAGGTATCGCCCAGGTTTCCACCTTCAGCGCCAGCGTCAGCGCCTCCGGCTGGGTCTGATCGATCAGCGGGCCACCGCTGCAATTATCCCGACCGCCACATTCTCCGAACATTACCCCGTCGCCTGCACAAGCCGGCACACACCCACACCGAGGAAGAACCCCGAATGACCGAATTTCTCCATGGCGTACAGGTCGTCAACATCGATACCGGTGCCCGATCGATTGCCATCGCCTCCAGCAGCGTGATCGGCATCGTCGGCACCGCACCGCTGGCCGACACCGAAGCGTTCCCCATCAACACGCCCGTACTGGTGACCTCGCCGTCGCAGGCCGCCAAGCTGTCGGCCACCACCGGCGCCGATGCGGGCACCCTGCCCGGTGCGCTCGACGCGATCTTCGACCAGTCCAGTGCCGTGGTCGTCGTCGTCCGCGTCGAGAAGGGCGCCAATGAAAGCGCCACCCTGGCCAACGTGCTGGGCGGCGTGAACGCCCAGACCGGCGCCTACGAAGGCGTGCATGCACTGCTGGCCGCCAAGTCCATCGTCGGCGTCAAGCCGCGCATCCTGGTAGCACCCGGCTTCACCCATGTGCACCCGGCCGACCCGGCCAAGCCGGAGGCCGTGCTGGCCAACCCGGTCGTCGCGGAGCTGCTCGGCATTGCCGACAAGCTGCGCGCAGTGATCATCAAGGATGGCCCGAACAGCAACGACGACGCTGCCAAGTCCACCGCCGCCCTGACCGGCTCCAAGCGCGTCTACGTGGTCGACCCCGCGCTGCTGGTGCAGTCCGGTGATGCCATCGTCACCCGCCATGCCTCCGGTGCCGTGGCCGGTGCCATCGCCCGCAGCGACAACGAGCGCGGCTGGTGGACGTCGCCGTCGAACCTGGAACTCAACGGCGTGGTCGGTACCGCGCGTGCGATCGACTTCGGCCTGTCCGATGCCACCAGCCGCGCCAACCTGCTGAACCAGGCCAACGTGGCCACGGTCATCCGCGAAGGGGGCTTCCGCCTGTGGGGCAACCGCACCACCAGCATCGATCCGAAGTGGCAGTTCCTGTGCGTGGTGCGCACCGCCGACATCATCGCCGACAGCCTGGAAGCCGCCCACCTGTGGGCCGTCGACCGCGGCATCAGCAAGACCTACGTCGATGACGTGCGCGAGGGCGTCAATGCCTTCCTGCGCGGCCTGAAGACCCAGGGCGCGATCCTCGGCGGCAACTGCTGGATCGACCCGGAACTGAACGCAGCGGACAGCGTGGCCCAGGGCCGCTTCTACTGGGACTTCGACTTCACTCCGACCTACCCGGGTGAGCAGCTGACCTTCCGCATGCACATGAACAACAACTACGTCTCGGAGATCTTCTAAGCATGGCGCGCAAGATCCGCAAAAACTTCAACTTCTACGTCGACGGCAAGGGTTATGCCGGCAGCGTGATGTCCTTCACCGCCCCCAAGCTGTCGCTGAAGACCGAGGACTTCCAGGCCGGCGGCATGCTGGCCCCGACCGAGATCGTGCTCGGCCATGAAAAGCTGACCGCCGATGTGGAGTTCGCCTCCGACGACGCGGAGATCATGAGCAAGTTCCACGTCATCGAAAGCAAGGAATACGGCTTCACCGCCCGCGAGGCACTGGAAGGCGACGACGGCGAAGTGACCCAGGTCGTGCACAACATGCGTGGCAAGGTGAAGCTGCTGGACCGTGGCGAAACCAAGGTCGGCGAGAAGGGCACGATCAAGGTCAGCCTGGCGCTGAGCTACTACAAGCTGACCCATGGTGCCCAGGTCGTGCAGGAGATCGACGTGGTCAACATGATCGCCCGCCAGGGTGGCGTCGACGTCCTGGCCGGCATCCGCGGCGCGTTGGGCATCTGAGCCCACGCCGCACCGAAGAACCCGGGGGCGCCTCGCGCCCCCGCATCCATCGCACCGCATCGCATTCCAGGAACGCATCCATGTCCAGCAAGACCAAGACCCCCACCGACACCGTCATCGAGCGCGATGGCTTCGCCGAGATCACCCTCACCCGTCCGCGCCAGGTCAATGGCATGGAAACCGCCGTGCTGCGCATGCGCGAGCCGACCGTGGAAGACATGGAGCGCTACCAGGACGACAAGGGCAGCGACGCCCAGCGTGAGGTGCGGATGATCGCCAACCTGTGCGAGATCTCGCCGGACGACGTGCGCAAGATGCCGTTGCGCGACTACGCACGACTGCAGGCAGGCGTCGCGCTTTTTACCACCTGACCCTGCCACAGATCAGGCAGGGAGTGCTCGCCCTGGCCGGTCATACCGGCTGGGGCCTGCGCGAAATCATGACACTGCGGGTGTCGAAGTTCATCTGGTGGATTCAGGGATTGCCGGTACATGGCCAGTAACGTTCAAACGACAACGATCACGATCGGCGGTGAGGTGTCCAAGTCGCTGAAGGACGCATTGTCCTTCGCCAATGATGGCGTGAAGCGCCTCGGTGATGAAGCCGGCAAGCTGGAGCTCAAGCTCGCCGCGATGAAGAAGTCGGGCACCGCATACACCCGCATGCGCGCGCAGGCCGATGCGCTGCGCGCCTCACAGGAAGCGCTGGAGCGTGTCGAAGCCAAGCGCACCGCCAACCTGGAGAAGCGCGAGAAAATCGGCGCCTCGTTCAAGGCAGCGCGCGGCACACTCGGCACCGCCGTCACCGCACTGGCCAAGCCGGTCGAGAACGCCTCCGGCTTCGCCCGCCAGAACCAGCAGATCGGCGTAGCGGCCAACCTCAGCCGCGCCCAGGTCAGCGCACTTGGCCAGGCGATCCTGGAACAATCGCGCGCAACCAACCAAGGCGCCGACGCGCTGCAGCGCTCGATCAAGCTGATGATCGACGCCGGCATGGATGCACAGTCGGCCCAGGCCAGCCTCGGTGCTGTCGGGCGGACCACCACTGTCACCGGTGCCAGCATCGATGATGTGGCCCAAGCTGCGGCCGCCCTGCAGCAGTCGTTCGATATCGATCCCTCGCGCATGCAGAACGCGCTGGACGTGCTGGTGGTGAACAGCCAGCAGGGCAGCCTGGGCCTGAAGGACATGGCCCAGGTGCTGCCGGTGCTGGGTTCCTCGTTCGAGGCGATGAAGCTGCAGGGCACATCGGCGGCGGCTACGCTGGGTGCGGCACTGGAAGCCACGCTGGACTCGGCAGGTGGCGCCGACAAGGCCGCCAGCAACATGAAGAGTTTCATGTCCGAGGTGCTCTCGCCGGACATTCAGGAGAAGGCCAAGAAGAGCCTGAACCTGGATCTGCGCAAGATCATCGGCGATGCACAGACCAGCGGCGGCAATCCCTTCGATGCTGCGATGCAGGGAATCATCCAGGCGACCGCGGGCGACCAGAAGAAGATCGGCACCCTGTTCAGCGATGCACAGGCGAAGAACTTCGTCCAGCCCATGATCGAGAACTGGGACACCTACATCCGTGTCCGCGACAAGGCCTTGAATGGATCGGCGGGTACCACCGATGCGGCCTATGCCGACGCGATGCAGACCGATCCGCAGAAGATCGAAGGCGCCAAGATCGCCGTGGACAACCTGTCCAAGGCGTTCGGTGCGGCGCTGCTGCCCGCGGTGGGCGAGGCCGCGGTCAAGCTGACCGAGCTGTTGAACGGGGTCACCTCGTTCGTGCAGGAAAACCCGAAGCTGATCGCCAACACCACGCAGATCGTGGTCGGCATGCTGGGCATGCGCACGGCGGTACTCGGCGCTCGCTATGCCTGGACCTTCCTGCAGGGCCCGATCCTGGGCGTTCAGAAGGCCTTCCAGCTGTTCCGGGGTGGCAACCTGCTTGCCCAGATGGGACGCTTCGGGCCGATGGCCATGCGCCTGGCATCGGGCTTCCGCATCGTCGCAACTGTCATTGGTGCCATCGGCGGTGGCCCCATCGCCGTTGCGGTCGCCGCCATCACCGCCGGCGCCCTGCTGGTGCGCAAGTACTGGGAACCGATCAAGGCATTCCTGGGCGGCGTCTGGGAAGGCCTGAGCGGTGCAGGCACCGCAGCGATGGGTGAACTGATGCGCGCGGTTGAACCACTGCGCCCCGCCTGGGAAGTCATGAGCGGGCTGATCGGCCAGGCCTGGGACTGGCTGTCGAAGATGCTGGAGCCGGCGCAGTACACCGGCAATGAATTGTCACGCGTCGCCCAGATCGGCTCGCTGGTGGGTGAGGCGCTGCTGACCAACTTCCGGCTGGTGATCCAGGTCATCGGCGGCGTGGTGGGGGCGGTGGTGTGGCTGGGCGAGATGCTCGGCACCGTCGCCGGCTTCATCAACGAAACCCTTGGCAACATCTGGGAGTCGATCAGCCAGAAGGCGACCGC
Source organism: Stenotrophomonas sp. YJH_SMC_21 (assembly GCF_059369555.1). Lineage (NCBI taxonomy): Bacteria > Pseudomonadati > Pseudomonadota > Gammaproteobacteria > Lysobacterales > Lysobacteraceae > Stenotrophomonas > Stenotrophomonas sp. YJH_SMC_21. The sequence goes on along the minus strand of NZ_JCAFSU010000006.1, from coordinate 159,295 downwards.
AGCGTTCGACCGCATCCTGGAAAAGCTCAAGCCAGTCATCGAAGGCGTCGGCTGGTTCATGGACAAGCTTGGTGGTCGCGTAGGGGCTGCCAACGACAAAGCGCTGGAGGTCGCCGAGGGCGGGCTGCAGACCGCAGTGGGCGCCGCCAACATCTACAGCGGCATGAAGGCGCGCGGCGGTGGTGGCATCGGCGACATGGCGCGCGTTGCGTACGCGGTCGGCACCAACGACAACGATGGCCTGAACCGCCGCATGGCCGAGCTGAGCGGCGCGCAGGGACGCCGTGCGCCGGACATGCCCTCGCCCACGATGCGCGCACCGACCACCGTGCAGCAGCAGCAGACCAACCACATCACCATCCACCAGCAGCCAGGCGAATCCAGCGAGGCGGTGGCGCGCCGCACCGCCGACGAGCTGCAGCGTCGCAACGCGGTTGCCGCCCGTGGTGGCCTTGCAGACAGGAACTGAGCATGAAACGCGAATTCGTAACCGGCACTGTGGACAAGCTGCTGTCGCAGTTCAAAGCCAATGACTCCGGCAACGCCCCGGTCCTGCTGATGCTGGGCGGCTTCAAGTTCAGCCTCAACACCGCGGTCTTCCGGGAGATCCAGCAATCCAACGAGTATCGCTGGCAGGCGCAGGACCGCATCGGCCAGATGGCGGCCCTGCAGTACACCGGACCGGGCTCAGCCAGCATGACCCTGCCGGGCGTCATCTACTACCAGTTCCGCGGCGCCGGCAACGAGCTCTCACAGCTGCGCAAGCTGGCCGCGCAGGGCACGCCTCATCGACTGCTGACCGGCAAAGGCGGCAACCTGGGCCTGTGGGTCATCGAGAAGATCGATGCCACCGCCAGCGAGTTCACCGCCGACAGCGCGATCCTGAAACAGGAATTCACCCTTTCACTGCGGAAGCACAGCAATGGCACGAACGTATAGCACCCGCGACGGCGACGTCGTAGACCGTATCGCGTACGCGCATTATGGCGAGCAGTCACCGGCCATCCTGCGCGCGGTGTTCGATGCCAACCCGGGCCTGGCCGCACGCGGCCCGGTACTGCCTGCCGGCGTAGCGATCACCCTGCCGGAGGTGCAGCGCCCGGCCAGCGAGCGCAAGGGAGTCGCCCTGTGGGATTGAACATCACACCGGCCTTCCGCGTGGTGGCCAACAGCCAGGACATCACCGACAAGATCATGGCGCGCTTCAAGTCGCTGCGCATCACCGACGAGACCGGCAACACGTCCGACACGCTGGAACTGCAGCTGGCCGACCACGATCCGTCCGATCCGATCCAGCTGCCACCGGTTGGCGCGGAACTGGAGGCCTTCATCGGCTATGACGGCGAAGTGCGGCGCGTAGGCCTGTACATCTGCGACGAGGTGGAGATCTCCGGCTTTCCCGGCAGCATGACGCTGCGCGCCCGGGCGGCACCGTTCGAGACCAGCAAGGGGGGCAAGAGCGACCTGCAGACGCAGAAGACACGCACCTGGAAGAAGGGCACCACGATCGGCGACATGGTGCGACGCATGGCCGGCGAGCATGGGCTGAACGCAGCGGTGAGCGCATCGCTGGCGTCCATCGTGCTGCCGCTGACGGTGCAGTCGCAGGAGTCGGACATGAACCTGCTGCTGCGCCTGGCCAAACAGCACGATGCCATCGCCAAGCCCGGAGGCGGGCGCCTGGTGTTCGTGAAGCGGGGCGAATCCACCAGCGCCAGCGGCGAGCGCATTCCCGATGTCACCCTCACCCCGGCCGATGGCAGCGACTACCGGGTAAGCCTTGCCGCACGCGAAGATGCCGGTACCACCATTGCGTACTACCGCGACGTGCGCAGTGCCAAGCGCCAGGAAGTGAAGGTCGGCAGCGGTGAACCGATCATGCGCCTGCGCATGGCCTATGCCGACCGGGAGAGCGCAGAAGCGGCGGCGCGCGCCAAGCATCGCGAACAGGCACGGCAGACGCGGACGCTCAGCTACACCCTGCCCGGCCGCGAAACACTGATGGCCGAAGCCACCGTGGTGATGCAGGGGTTCCGCGAGGGCGTGGATGGCCAGTGGCTGGTCAAGCGTGCCGAGCACAGCATCGGCAGCGAGGGCTTTATCACCCGCATCGAATGCGAACAACCCAACAGCGCCGACGCAGTGAAAGCGGCCAGCAATGCCCCGGCCAGCGAAGGCGAACAGGTCGGCAGCGAAGTGTAGATTCACGCCATGCGTGGTGCTTTCCGCGCATCAACTCACGTACTGCGCCACGCCATTGCCGAACGACCAGTTCTCCTTCTTTACTTCAACAAGATTGATGAACACATCCTCGCGGCGGATGCCCACCGCCGCGTGCAGTCCATCGGCGATGCCGGCGTACAACGCCTTCTTCTGCTCCAGCGTACGCCCTTCGTTCCAGGTGATCTGGATGCAGATGAAATCGTCGGTGCGGTCCACCCCCAGATAGCCGGGGTCGTAGATCAGCGTGCCGGCGTCGTGCTGCTGGAAGATCTGGAAGCGGTCGTTCTCCGGCACGCCCACCGCGCGCATGGCCTGGTAGATGGCTTCGCCGACACGTTGCAGGTAGTCGGCGGATTTACCTTTGCGAAGATCGATGCGGGCGAGCGGCATGGTGGCACTCCAGGGAATGGGGGCACGGCACTGCCTCGAGAGTACGCCGGCCGTGAACCACGGAACAGCGCATGGATGGAATCCTGTGCCCGCATCGGTGAAGTGCGTCCCCCGAGCGCTTCGCGCGGTTGAGGGAGCCGGTGAGTCGCGCTTCCAACGATGCCGGAAGGCCGCGCTGATGGCCAGGCAACAAAAAAGCCCCCATTTCTGGAGGCTTCTTTCGTTCTGCAACATGGTGGGCGGTACAGGGATCGAACCTGTGACCCTTGCCGTGTGAAGGCAATGCTCTACCGCTGAGCTAACCGCCCGGTGTGTTGCTGAGCCGCTCATTATAGGGGCTTTTCAGAGGCCGTCAACAGTTTTTCACATTCGTGTTCACGGGTGTTTCGAGGTCGTCGCCGGGCATGGCCCGGCGCTACCGGAATCACATCGTATGGGTCGGCTTGTCCGAACCGGTCAGGCCGGCCAGCAGGGTCTCGATCTTGTGGCGTACGCCCTCGCCTTCGGCACCCTCGGCCAGCTGCACGCCGATGCCGGCGGTGCGATTGCCCTGCGCGCCGGCCGGGGTCACCCAGATCACCTTGCCGGCCACCGGCAGGCGCTCGCTGGAATCGGGCAGGGTCAGCAGCAGGAACACCTCGTCGCCGAGGAAGTAGCGCTTGGGCGTGGGCACGAAGATGCCGCCATTCTTCACGAACGGCATGTACGCGCTGTACAGCGCGGCTTTGTCCTTCACGGCCAGGGACAGGATGCCCTGGCGGGCGTTGCTGGCACTCATCGATTTCCCCTTGCGGCAGGCCGCTCGTTCACCTTGTTCCAGGCCAGCAGCAACTCGACCACCGCAAGGTCTGCACGCACCGTGGTGCGCAGCAGGTCGCGGGTGCGGTTGGCCGCATCGAACCAGGCTGCAAGCTTGTGCAATCGCTCCGGCGTGGTCAAGGCATCGGTGCTGGCCTGGGCCAGCGCCAGGTCGGCGGCAAAGCGCAGGCGCAGCGCCGCGTTGTCGTCACCACACCACTTCTGCGCCAGCTCCACCGCGCCGGTCTTGCCGGCGGCCAGCTGTTCCAGATCTCGACCGACTTCGCGGCGCAGGCTCAGGCCGTCTTCGCGCAGCCAGTTGTCGGCCTGGCCGGGATGGCCGCGGGCGGCCTCCAGCGCTTCGCGCGCCGATGCTTCGCTGTGGCCCTGCTGCTGCAGCCAGGCCAGCGCTTCGTGCTGCGGCGGCAGCTTGAATTCCAGGCGTTGGCAACGGCTGCGGATGGTCTGCGGCAGGCGCGCCGGGTCGCTGCTGATCAGCCACAGGTAGCGGCCGGGCTGCGGCTCTTCCAGCGTCTTCAGCAGCGCGTTGGCCGCCGAGCGGTTGATCGCATCGGCCGGGTCGACGATCACCACCTGCGCCACGCCGTACTGCGGGGTCAGCGCCAGCTTGTCGGTGATCTCGCGCACCTGCTCGATGACGATCTCGGTACGCAGCTTGTCGCCGCTCTTGTTCGGTATGAAGCTGACCAGCTGCAGGTCCGGATGGGTACCCGCAGCGATCAGCTGGCGCGTGCGCGTGGCATGCGCGGCATCACCGCGGGCCAGCACGTGGTCGGCCAATGCCAGCGCCACCTCACGCTTGCCCAGACCGGCCGGCCCGCAGATCAGCAGGCCATGGCCGAGGCGACCGGCATCGAGCGCGACCACGGTCTGGTCGAACGCGCGCTGCTGCCATGGCGAGAACGTGCTCATGCGCCTTCCCCGTCCTGCAGCCAGCGCTCGACATGCGCGACCACATCAGCGGCCACGCGCGCCTGCTCCTGGCCCGCATCAATCAACGCAAAGCGCTGCGGGTCCTGCTGCGCACGGCCGCGGAATACTTCGCGCACGCGCTGGAAGAAATCGTCCTGCTCGCTTTCGATGCGGTCCGGCCACAGGTCACGGCCATTGGCGCGTGCCCGGCCGACGGCCACGTCCACGTCCAGCAGCAGGGTCAGGCCCGGCAGCAGGCCCACCGCGCGGCGCTCCAGATCGGCAATCCACTGCGGATCGAGGCCACGGCCACCGCCCTGGTAGGCATAGCTGGAATCGGTGAAGCGATCACTCAGCACATAAGCGCCGCGCTGCAGCGCCGGCTGGATCACCTGGCGCACATGCTGCGCGCGCGCGGCGAACACCAGCAGCAGCTCGGCTTCGGCGCTGAGCGGTTCGGCGACGATCTCGGCATCGGGCTTCAGCACCAGGCCGCGGATGCGCTCGGCCAGCGGCGTACCGCCCGGCTCGCGGGTCAGTACCACCTCATGACCGTGGCTGCGCAGGCAGTCACGGATGGCATTGATGGCGGTGGTCTTGCCCGCGCCCTCGCCGCCTTCCAGGCTGACGAAACGCGGGTGGCGAAGCAGCGCGGGACTCATTGCGCCGGGGTCTCCTGGGTACGTTGCTGGCGCAGCTGCTGCAGGTAGCGGGCGACTGCGGCGTTGTGCTGGTCCAGGCTGGGCGAGAACACGTGCGCGCCGCTGCCATCGCCCACCGCGACGAAGTACAGCGCGTCGCCCGCAGCGGGTTGCGCGGCGGCCATCAGCGCATCGCGGCTGGGCATCGCGATCGGGGTCGGGGTCAGGCCGGCACGGGTATAGGTGTTGTACGGCGTATCGGTGGTCAGGTCGCGGCGGCGGATGTTGCCGTCATACGCGGCACCGAGGCCGTAGATCACGGTCGGGTCGGTCTGCAGGCGCATGCCGATCTTCAGGCGGCGCATGAACACGCCGGCAATCTGCGGGCGTTCGCTGGCCAGCGCGGTTTCCTTCTCGATGATCGAGGCCATCGTCAGCAGTTCGTAGGGCGTGTTGATCGGCAGGTCCGGCGCGCGGCTTTCCCACGCTTCGTCCAGCGCCTTTTCCATTGCGGCATGGGCGCGCTTGAGCACGTCCAGATCGCTGTCGCCACGCTGGTAGACATAGGTCTCCGGCAGGAAGCGGCCTTCCGGATGCTGGCCACCGAAGCCGAGGCGCTGCATCAGCGCGGCATCATCAAGATTGTCGGTGGTGTGCAGCAGCGGCTCGGCGCGCTTGAGCGCAGCACGCAGCTGGCGGATGTTCCAGCCCTCGACGATCGTGACGCGGTGCTGCAGCACCTTGCCCGCGCGCATGCGCAGCAACAGCTCGCGCGGGGTCAGGTCGGCGCTGAGCGCGTACTCGCCCACTTTCAGTTTGCCGGCGGCGTCGAGCTGGCGCGCCAGCAGCTGCCATTGGGTGTCCTGGCCCTCGTCCACGCCGGCATCGCGCAGCTTGCGCAGCACGCTGTTCATGCCATCGCCGCTGGCGATGACCATGCTCTCGGCAGTCGGGGTGATCGGGGCATCGGCGAAACGCGTCTGCTGGTAGAAGAACCACGCGCCCACGCCGGCCACGACGGCGCCCAGCACCACCACCAGCGTTACCACGAACAGACACCCGCGCTTGGCTCCCGCCATGGACTACCTCTGAACTCGATTCCGTCGTGCAGGATACCGTGCCGGTGGATTGGGGTCATGACCGGGGCCACGCAGCCGTGCCGACCAACGGTCGGCACCCACCGGAACAACGGCACCCGCCGGCACTACCCCTGCTGGCCCAGTGCGCGCAGCAGGCCGCGGGCCTTGGCGCGGGTCTCGTCCAGCTCCTTGTCCGGGTCCGAATCGACCACGATGCCGGCGCCGGTGCGGAAGCTCACCTCGTGGCCATCCACTTCGGCGGTACGGATCAGGATGTTCAGGTCCAGGTCGCCATCGCGGTTCAGCCAGCCGAACGCGCCGGTGTAGGCACCACGCGGCACCTGCTCCAGCTCGCTGATGATCTGCATGCAGCGCACCTTCGGGCAGCCGGTGATGGTGCCACCCGGGAACGTGGCGGCGATCACCTCGCCGGGCGTGACCTCCGGGCGCAGGTGGCCGCTGACGTTGCTGACGATGTGGTGCACGTGCGCGTAGCTCTCCACGGTCATCAGCTCATCGACCACCACGGTGCCCGGCAGGCAGATGCGGCCCAGGTCGTTGCGCTCCAGGTCGATCAGCATCACGTGCTCGGCGCGCTCCTTGGGGTGACCGACCAGTTCCTGGATGCGCGCGGCATCGTCGTCGCCTTCGAAGCGTGGACGGGTACCGGCAATCGGACGGGTCTGCGCATGGCCGGCGTGCACCGACACCAGCCGCTCCGGCGAGGAACTGACCACATGGCGGCCGTGCGCGCTGAACAGGCCGGCAAACGGCGCCGGGTTGGCACGACGCAGCTGTGCGTACAGCGCCTGCGGGCTGACCGGCGCAGCGAACTGCGCGTTCCAGCGCCGCGACAGGTTCACCTGGAACACGTCGCCGGCGCGCAGATACTCGATCACCCGGCGCACGCCATCGGTGAAACGCTGCGGCGCGTCCTCGCCGACCGCCTGCGGTGGCTGCCAGCCCTGCCCGGCTTCGGGCAGCGCGGCCGAGGCCAGTGCCACCAGCGCATCCAGCAATGCCTGCTCGCCGGCTTCGGCAATGACGAAGCTGGCCTCGTTGTGGTGGTCGTGCAGCACCGCGGCCGGGCAGCGCAGCGCCAGCGCGGTCGGGCGGCCATCCCCGCGAGCACGCGCCGGCAGCACCGGTTCGATCTGGCTGGCCACTTCGTAATCGAGCATCAACGCCCAGCCGCCGCGGAACGGCAGGCTGTGGCTGCCGTCATGCGACAGGCGCTCATGCTGCCAGGCGCGATCCAGTGCCTGCAGGAACGTGCCGGGCTGCACCAGGTCGTGCTGGTCGCGCACCTGGCCGTCGGCATCCAGCCGCAGGCCATCGCCCTGCGCGACCAGCAGCAGGCTCCAGCGGCCCTGGGCGGTGCCCGAGGCGGTGGATTCCATCAGCAGCGGGAAACGCGCCGGGTCGTGCTGCTGCAGGGCCAGCAGATCGATCGGGTGCGGCAGCGGGTGGATCAGCGGTGCGTGGGTCATGGCAGCCAGTTCGGGAGTTCAGATGCACGGAAGCCGCCTTGCGGCGGCTCCGTGGTGCACGGCGTTGATCCGTTTGTCGGATTGCCGATGGGTAGAGTCGACTGTCAGTCGACTGCTTTCCCATCAACGATCACCGCGGCGGATCGAAAGGCAGTCGACTGACAGTCGACTCTACCAATGCGACGTCGAGCGTGGCGCGACGTCGCAACACCACTCAGACGCGCTTGAAGATCAGCGTGCCGTTGGTGCCGCCGAAGCCGAAGCCATTGGACATCACCACGTCCACCTTGGCCTGGCGTGCTTCGTTCGGCACGTAATCCAGGTCGCAGCCTTCGCCCGGCTGTTCCAGGTTGATGGTCGGCGGAATGACGTTGTCCTGCAGTGCCATCACCGAGAAGATCGCTTCCACGCCGCCGGCAGCGCCCAGCAGGTGGCCGGTCATCGACTTGGTGGAACTGACCATCATCTTGTAGGCGTGGTCGCCGAAGGCGGTCTTCATCGCCATGGTCTCGCCCAGGTCGCCCAGCGGCGTGGAGGTGCCGTGCGCGTTGAGGTAACCCACCTGCTCCGGGGTCACGCCGGCGTCCTTCATGGCCATGACCATGCAGCGCGCGGCGCCTTCGCCGTTCTCGCTCGGTGCGGTCATGTGATACGCGTCGGAGCTGGCGCCGAAGCCGGCCAGTTCGCAATAGATCTTCGCGCCACGTGCCTTGGCGTGTTCGTACTCTTCCAGGATCAGGATGCCGGCGCCGTCGCCCAGCACGAAGCCGTCACGGTCCTTGTCCCACGGGCGCGAGGCCTGTTCCGGAGCATCGTTGCGGGTGCTCATGGCCTTCATCGCGCAGAAGCCGCCCAGCGCGGTCGGCGACGAGCCACGCTCGGCACCGCCGACCACCATCACGTCGGCATCGCCGTACTGGATCATGCGCATCGCGGTACCGATCGAGTGGTTCGAGGTCGCGCACGCCGAGACCGCCGAGAACGACGGACCCTTCAGGCCGGTGATGATGCTCAGCTGGCCCGGCAGCATGTTGATGATGGTCTTGGGCACGTAGAAGGGCGAGATCTTCTTGCCCTCGTGGAACTCGATGGTCTGCTCTTCGATGCCGAGCAGGCCGCCGATGCCGGCGCCGACGATGGCGCCGATGCGCTCGGCATTGGCGTCGGTGATCTCCAGGCCCGAATCATGCAGGGCCATGAACGAGGCACCGAGGCCGTAATGGATGAACGGGTCCATCTTCTTGGCATCCTTGCCGCTGACCCGGAACTTGCCGAACAGTTCATTGTCGGCGGTGATGTCGAATCCCTTGACCTCACCTGCAATCTTGGTGGTGAACCGATCCACGTAGGCATCAGCAACGTTGGTCAGCGGACCGATGCCCGAACGACCGTGGGTGATGCCTTCCCAGCTGCTGGCCAGATCATTGCCCAACGGCGAGACGATACCCAGGCCGGTTACGACGACGCGACGCTTCATTGCTGTTTCTCCTGACCCGGATGGTTTCTACGGGCAACTCGGTTTGCTTCGATGTGATGCTCAAACACACGGGGCCGCAACAGCGGCCCCATGGGGTGCGGTGCGCGGCGAGGATGACCCGCGCGCGCACTGCCGTCTGACATCAGGCCTTGACGTGGGCCTTGACGTAGTCGATGGCGGCCTGCACGGTGCTGATCTTCTCGGCTTCTTCGTCCGGGATCTCGCACTCGAATTCTTCTTCCAGGGCCATCACCAGCTCGACGGTGTCCAGCGAGTCAGCGCCCAGGTCATCGACGAACGATGCGCTGTTGGTGACTTCTTCTTCCTTGACGCCAAGCTGTTCGACGACGATTTTCTTGACGCGTTCTTCGATGGTGCTCATGGGATCTCGCTCCAGATGGAGTTGTGGTTCAAAAGTGGTCGCCATCAAAGGCGATGGCCGTGGGATAGTGTAGTGGAAACCGGCGCGGCCTTGCATCGCAGCAAAAACCTCAGCAGATCAACCACTTGCGGCGCAATCCCTGCGCCCCTTGCTTACGGCATGTACATGCCACCGTTCACATGGAGGGTTTCGCCGGTGATGTAACCGGCAGCCGGGCTGGCCAGGAAGGCCACCGCATGGGCGATGTCCTCCGGCGAACCCAGGCGTTCGAGGGCGATGTCGTTGATCAGCGCGGTGCGCGCTTCTTCCGGCAACGCCTTGGTCATGTCGGTGTCGATGAAGCCGGGAGCAACCACATTGACGGTAACACCGCGCGAACCGATTTCCTTGGCCAGCGACTTGCTGAAGCCGATGATGCCGGCCTTGGCGGCCGCGTAGTTGGCCTGGCCGGCATTGCCGGTCACGCCCACCACCGATGCGATGTTGATGATGCGGCCCTTGCGTGCCTTCATCATGCCGCGCATCACCGCCTTGCTGGTGCGGAACACGCTGGTCAGGTTGGTGTCGATGATCGACGCCCAGTCCTCGTCCTTCATGCGCATCAGCAGGTTGTCGCGGGTGATGCCGGCATTGTTGACCAGGATCGAGATCGGGCCGAACTCCTTGGCGATGCCGTCCAGCACGCTGTCCAGCGCGGCAGCGTCGGTCACGTTCAGTGCACGGCCGTGGCCACCGTGGGCGGCCAGGCGCTCACCAATCGCGGCAGCGCCGGATTCGGTGGTGGCGGTGCCGATGACGGTGGCGCCCTGGGCGGCCAGCAGATCGGCGATGGCGGCACCAATGCCACGGCTGGCGCCGGTGACCAGTGCGATTTCACCCTGCAGGGGCTTGCTCATGATGTTTTCCTCAGGCTGGGGCGGCCGCCGTACCCGTACCGCGTGCAGCGGCCACCGGTACGGTCGGCAGGAACAGGGGGAGTCAGGCCGACCATGCCTCGCGGGCGGCTTCGAAGTCGCCCGGGGTGGCCAGTGAACGGCCGTCGATGGCCTTGTCGATGCGCTTGACCAGGCCGGTCAGCACCTTGCCCGGGCCGCACTCGGCGATCCGGGTGATGCCGCGGCCGGCCAGCGCCTGCACGCACCCGGTCCACTGCACCGGCTGGTACAGCTGCTGGACCAGCGCGGTACGGATCGCGTCGATACCGTCATGCACCTGGGCATCCACGTTCTGCACCACCGGCAGCTGCGGTGCCTGCCAGGACAGGCCGGCCATCACTTCGGCCAGACGGTTGGCGGCTTCGCGCATCAGCGGGGTGTGCGAGGGCACGCTCACGGCCAGCTTGACGGCCTTGCGCACGCCCTTCCCGGCCAGCAGCGCCAGCGCGCGGTCAACCGCATCTGCGTCGCCGCCGATCACGATCTGGCCCGGCGAATTGAAGTTGGCCGGCACCACCACCTGGCTGCCCGCGGCTTCGGCGCAGACGTCCAGCACCAGCTGGTCTTCAGCACCGAGCACGGCGGCCATGGCGCCGACACCGGCCGGTGCGGCTTCCTGCATCAGCTGGCCGCGCAGGCGCACCAGGTGCGCACCGTCATGCAGGCTCAGCGCGCCAGCGGCGACCAGGGCGGTGTACTCGCCCAGGCTGTGGCCGGCCAGCACCGACGGGCGCGGACCGCCCACGGCGTTCCAGACGCGCCACACGCCGATGCTCGCGGCCAGCAGGGCCGGCTGGGTGTATTCGGTACGGTTGAGCATTTCCTCCGGGCCACCCTGGGACAGCGCCCACAGGTCGACGCCGGCACCATCGGATGCTTCGGTGAAGGCTTCACGCACCTGCGGGTGCAGTTCGGCCAGCTCGGCCACCATGCCCACAGACTGCGAGCCCTGGCCGGGGAAGACAAAAGCGAGGGTGGATACGGTCACGCGGTCATCCGCTTGTTGCAATCGAAGCGGGCCATGATAAGGGCGAATCCGCTGTGTCGTCTGTACGTGCGCGTATGCAGGCGTATGGAGCGCCGCCGCGGGACAACCCCGCATCCGGTGCGGTGCCCCGCCCAGGTAGAGTCGAGTGACAGTCGACTGCCCTTCGATCAGCCGCTGAAAACCTGCGCTGCGCGCGGAAGTCGACTGACAGTCGACTCTACCGCAGCGCCAACCTGCCAGCAGCGCGAACCTGCCATCAGCAGAACAGCTGCAGCACGTCCAGGTCGCCGTCGGCGAGGAAGTCCACGCACAGGCCCACCAGCATCAGTACGCCCGCCGTGCTGGCGCCATGGGCGATGAAGATCGAATGCGCCAGCGCGCGCGCTGAACGGCCCAGCTTCATGCAGACCCGGGCCAGGCTGCGCAGGCGGCCGCTGACCGCGTGCACGTGTTCGCGCACAGGCGCCTGGGCCTCGCCCATCGCCTCGGCCATCATCGCCTGCAGCTGCTCGGGGCGGTCGGCGTAGTACTTGGCCACGCCGTAACCGAACATCAGCCAGTCGCGGGCCTGCGCCTCGGACAGATCCATCACTTCCAGCGGATCTTCCTCGAAGTCGATGAAGCCCACCTTCTGCCCATCCCAGGTGAGGTTGCGCGGCAGCGGCTGGCCGAAATAGGCGCCGCGCGCATGCGCTTCGGCGATGGCCTGCATGGCCGCCATCACCAGCCGGTCGCGGCCGGCCTCATCGGCCTGGCGCAGGCAGGTATTGAACGAGCTGCCGTTGTCACCGATCACCAGCGCGGCGTGGCCGCTGCCCAGCACGTCGGGCACGTTCACGCCTTGCGCCTGCAGTTCTCCCAGGCGACGGGCTTCGGTTTCTCGCGCGGCATCACCACCACGGTGCGGCGGTGGCCGCAGGGCGTCCAGATGGAAACGACGGGCAACGAAATTGAGCAGGCCCAGGGCCACTGCGCGGCTTCCCTTGCCGTACTGCTTCAGCCAGGCGCGCTGCCCTTCGATGACGATGGGCTCAACCATGACGTGTACTCCTTTAAACGCGTTACGGCCCCAGAGGGGCCGTAACGACAAAACTTCACATTGTCGTAACTTGCACTATCAATAGCGCAGCAGGGCCGAACCCCACGTGAAGCCGCCGCCGAAGGCTTCCAGCAGCAGCAGCTGGCCGCGCTCGACGCGGCCCGAACGCACCGCGGCGTCCAGCGCCAGCGGCACCGAGCCGGACGAGGTGTTGCCGTGCTTGTCGACAGTCACCACCACCTGGTCCATCGACATGTCCAGGCGCTTGGCGGTGGCTTCGATGATGCGCAGGTTGGCCTGGTGCGGAATCAGCCAATCCAGGTCGGACTTGTCCAGGCCATTGGCAGCCAGGGTCTCGTCCACGACCGAGTCCAGCGCCTTGACGGCGTACTTGAACACGTCGTTGCCCTTCATGTTGATGGTGCCGCCACCGTTGGCACCGTCCTTGAAGCCGGTCGAGACGCCCACCGGGTTCCACAGCAGCTCCTTCTTGCTGCCGTCGGCATGCAGGTGGGTACTGAGGATGCCGGTTTCCTCGTCGGCCTTGAGCACGACGGCGCCGGCGCCATCGCCGAACAGCACGCAGGTGGTGCGATCGTTCCAGTCGACCATGCGGGTCAGCGTTTCGGTGCCGATCACCAGCACATGCCTGCAGTCGCCGGAACGGATGAACTTGTCGGCCACGCCCAGCGCGAACACGAAGCCCGAGCAGGCGGCGTTGACGTCAAAGGCAGGGCACCCCGCAACACCGAGCTTGGCCTGGATCAGGCACGCGGTGGAGGGGAAAATGAGGTCGGGCGTGGTCGTACCGACCACGATCATGTCGAGCTGCGAAGCGTCGATACCGGCCGCTTCAAGTGCGCGCAACGCGGCCTGGTAGCCGAGGTCGCTGGTGGTTTCGCCTTCGGCCGCGATGTGCCGTTCACGAATTCCGGTGCGCGACTGGATCCACTCATCCGAGGTTTCGACCATTTTTTCCAGGTCGGCGTTGGTCAGGACTTTTTCCGGCAAATAGCTACCGGTGCCCGCGATCCTCGAATAGATCCGCTTGCTCATCATGTTTCCTGTTGCGCGGGCCGCCGATCACCGGCACGCCCGGGAAAGAAGGCAAAGGCCGCTGCCCGGGGGCAGCGGCCTTCCCGGCACATCAATCTTCTTCGACGGCCGAGGTCTTGGTCTGGATGACCTTCTTGCCGCGGTAGAAACCGTCGGCAGTGATGTGGTGACGCAGGTGCACTTCGCCGGTGGTCGGGTCGGTCGACAGCTGCTTGGCGCTCAGGGCGTCATGCGAACGGCGCTGGCCGCGGCGGGACGGGGTAACACGGGATTTCTGCACAGCCATGGGATTGCTCCAAACTCGGTTCGTTTTGCTTCGTCGTATCGTCGCGCAGGACGCCAGCGCCCAGCACACTTTCGCTTTCGCCGCAGCCGCCGACGACAATCCGGCTGCTATTGTTTCTTCAATGCCGCCAATGCCGCGAACGGATTGGCCTTCTTTGCTTCTTCTTCGCTCGGCGCCCAGTCCTTGTCGACTGCTTCACCGTCGGGCGACAGCGGAACCACCGGCACCGCCAGCACCAACTCGTCTTCGACCAGGTCCAGCGGACGCAGCTGGCCGTCTTCCGGCACCAGCAACGCCTCGTACTCCTCCGGCAGGGACGATTCCTCGTCCTCGTCGCGGATCAGGCCAAGCCTCTGGGTCACCTTCACCGGCAACAGGAATCGCTGCATGCTGCGCTGACAGGTCAGCGGCAACGCGGTGTCGATGGTCAGTTCCACATAGGATACCCGCAGGACTTCGTCGCGACCGAATTCAAGCGAGTAGGAACACTCGCCGTCGGTATCTGCGACCAGCCCCTGCAGGCGGGTCAATTCAGCCAGGGAGACCTGGCCGTCGAAGCGCCTTCGCGCTACGACCATCCGCCAAGCATCCAGCGATTCGGGCACGTTCGCGGACATAAGCCGCTGAATACTAAGGATCGGGGGGGCTGCTGTCAAATGCCCGCCATACAGCACTTGCTGCTGGCGCTGCGCACAGGCCAGACTGCCGCACCCTGCCCCGGTATTCTCGCATGTCACTGGTCCTGGCCTCCACCTCCCGCTACCGCCGCGAGTTGCTGCAGCGGCTGGGCCTGCCCTTCGACTGCGCGCGCCCGGAGGTGGATGAAACCCCGTTGAACGGTGAGACGCCGCTGGCCCTTGCAACGCGCCTTGCCACGGCCAAGGCAACCGAAGTCGCCGCCCGCCACCCCGGCGCCTGGGTGATCGGCTCGGACCAGGTGGCGGACCTGAACGGGCGGCCGCTGGGTAAACCGGGCACGGCCGGGGCGGCCTGCGCGCAGCTGGCGGCGATGTCCGGGCAGACAGTACGCTTCCACACCGCCATCAGTCTCACGCGAGACGGAGAATCATTCAGTGCCGTGGATTTGACCGAGGTCCGTTTCCGCGCGCTGGGCCAGGAGGAGATCGCACGCTACGTGGCCACCGAACAGCCCCTGGACTGCGCCGGCAGCTTCAAGTGCGAGGGCCTGGGCATCAGCCTGTTCGAAGCGATCGACAACCGCGACCCGACCGCGCTGATCGGCCTGCCGCTGATCGCGCTGTGCGGGTTGCTGCGCCAGGCAGGGTTCGCGGTGCCCTGAAGGCGACACACTGACTGCCGGCACCGATCGCGGAAACAGGCCGGACATGGGCCGGGTAGGACCTGAGCCGGGTAGCGTCGACTGTCAGTCGACCATCGCGCCCAGCGCGGGGTTTTGCCGGCGGCTGGAAGAGCAGTCGACTAACAGTCGACTCTACCAACGTGGAGCACCCGACCAACCTGGAGCACGCAACCAACCTGGCGCGCGACCACCTGGACCGCGCTCCGCCTCAGCGCCCGCGAACCTCGAACGGCTGCTCCTGCCATTCCTCTACGCTGCCATCGCGACCGTGCAGGCGCAGGCCCAGCCAATGTCGTCCCGGCGCCAGCGTGCTCGTGTCCAATGAAGCATCGAAGCCCACCGCCGGATGCTGCGGATCGGTGCTGTCCGGCCAGGTCTGGCGCACGTCGAATGCGCGGCCATAGCGCGCATCCCCCATCGAGCGGCCATCGACCAGCACCTCAACCCGTGCCAGGCCGACACCATCCTTGAACGCCCATCCCTTGATCGCCAGCGTGCCAGACACCTTTTCGCCGTTGGAAGGCGTATCCAGCCACGCCATTGCCGGAGTCACGCACGCCCCGGGCGCGCGCTGCGCCGGCAGCCGGAACAGCAGGAAACGCTGGAAGCCATGGTCACTGCTGACCACCCGCGGCGCCGGCAACGGCCCCACCTGTCCGCAGATGGCGTGATAGCGCGCCAGCAGATCGCGATAACGCTGGTCGCTGGGTGAAAGCACCAGCAGCATCGGCGTCGAGCGCTTGCCCTCATGCAGCAGTTCCCACTGCGCCAGCTGCGCGGTGCGCCCATGCTTGTCGTTGAGCGGATGCGGCAGCACTTCGATATCGCCATTGCCGAGCTGGAAGCCCAGCTCGGCGCCAACCTTGAAGTTCCCCGCCAGCACCCGCGTGCCCGCCGGCATCTGCTGCAACTCTTCGCGCACCGCCATCGCCAACGGCTGCCAGCCAGCGAAATTGCGCGGGTAGTACTTGCTGCCTGCCAGCTGCTCGCGCAACGCAGGCGTGGAGGCCATCAGGTAATAGCCGAACGCCAGCACCATGCCTGCGCCCGCCAGCCACCAGCCGGTGCGCCGCAGCCAGCGTGGCCAGCCGTTGAGCACCACCGGCACCGCCACCAGCAGGGCCAGATAGCCCGGCAGCGGCCAATGGAAACTGATCCGCTCGACGTCGGTGAAGAAGCCCAGCAGGAAGATGCCCAGCGTGGATACGCCCCCGACCAGGCCGAAGTAGCGCCACTGCACGCGCGTGCCGCCGCCCCTGCGGGTACCGGCCAGCGCCACCTTCCACATCGCCATGCACAGGATCGGGGTGACCAGCATGGGCTGGATCACCAGGAACCACCACCCGTTCCATTCGAACGTCCAGGGATGGCGCTCGACCACCTGGAACTTCAGGCCGGCGTCGTGGTTGTCCGCGTTCCATGCCAGCAACGGCAGCCACGCCAGCACGCCCACCGCCAGCGCGACCCATACGCGCGGATCGGCCAGCATGCGCCGCCCCTGCGGCAGCGCCAGCAACGCGATGAAGCCAACGCCGATGACACCGATGAAACGGTAGTGACTGAGCGCACCGATCGACAGGCCCAGCGCAAGCTTCATCGCCGACGATGCATCAACGTTGTGCAGCAGCCGCGCACCGGCGTGCAGGCAGATCACCGCGGCCAGTGCCATGGGCACATCCGGCACCGCCAGCAGGCCCAGCGTCGCCGACAACGGCATCAACAGCGTGAGGCTGCCCGCTTGCCAACCGGCCACATTGCCGAACCAGCGCGTGGCCGTGCGCACCACCAGCAACGGCAGCAGCGCGCCGATGGCCAGGAACGGCAGGCGCAACGCGAGCACATGGTGGCCACCGATCTCCACACCCAGGCGCGCCAACCACGCGGTCAGTCCGGGAAGGTCCGAATACGCAGCGGCCAGATGCTGGCCTTCCTGCCAATAGAACGCCTCGTCAACAAACAGTGGCAGCCGCGCAGCCACTACCAGCTTGGCCGCTGTGACCAGCGTCCATAACCAGAGAAATATTGTCCGCGCGCGCTGTTCGCCCTGCATTGCTCTATGGATAATCGAATGGATTCCAGACCTGAGACGATCATGCCAGCCTCGTCCCCCAATCCCAGCATGCTAACCGATCAACTGCGCCAGGCCCTGCGGGAGGCGCAGGATCAGGTAAACGCACTGGTGCTGGGCAAGGTGCCGGAAGTCAGGCTGGCTTTCGTCGCCCTGCTTTCCGGCGGCCATCTGCTGATCGAAGATCTGCCCGGCCTGGGCAAGACCACGCTGGCGCATGCGTTGGCCAGCAGCCTGGGCCTCAGTTTCCAGCGCGTGCAGTTCACCTCCGACCTGCTGCCCGCCGATGTACTGGGCGTTTCGGTATACGAGGCCGGCAGCCGCCAGTTCCAGTTCCACCCGGGGCCGGTGTTCACCCACGTGCTGCTGGCCGATGAGATCAACCGTGCGCCGCCACGCACGCAGAGCGCGCTGCTGGAGGCGATGGCCGAACAGCAGGTCACCCTGGATGGGCAGACCCATCCCCTGCCCGATCCGTTCTTCGTGATCGCCACGCAGAACCCGGTGGATCTGTCCGGTACCTTCCCGCTGCCGGATTCGCAGCTGGATCGTTTCCTGCTGCGCCTGGCGATGGGCTACCCCAGTGCGCAGGCCGAACGCGAACTGCTGCGTGGTACAGACCGCCGCGACCTGATCGCACGTGCCGTACCGAAGCTGGATGACACCCAGGTGCGCGCGCTGCGTGAAGCCGTCAGCCAGGTCCATGCCAGCGATGCACTGGTCGACTACGTGCAGGCCCTGCTGACTCGCAGCCGCCAGCACGCCGGCGTGCGCGTGGGCCTGTCACCGCGTGCCGGCCTTGCGCTGCTGCGCGCGGCCAGGGCGCATGCACTTCTGCTGGGCCGCGGCCACGTGGTGCCCGAGGACGTGCAGACCCTGTTCGTGGCGGTGGCCGGTCATCGCCTCGTGGCCGAAGCCGAGTCCAGCTCGGGGCCGGCACTGGCACGGGCCATCCTGCAGACCGTTGCGGTGGATTGAGGGTGGCCACGCGCTGGGCACGACTGCAACTGCTGGCACGCCCGCGCAGGCCTGAAGCACTGCCGCAGCGCCTGGACCGCCATCGCATCTACGTGCTGCCCACCCGTTTCGGCCTGTTCGTCGCCGCGCTGCTGGCGGCGATGCTGCTGGGCGCACTGAACTACAACAACAACCCGGCGTTGCTGCTGGCCCTGCTGCTGGCGGCAGCGGCGATCGCCAGCGCCATCGCCGCGCACCTGCAGCTGTCGGGCGTACAGATCGACGCGATCTCCGCCGAGCCGGTTCCTGCCGGGCAACCACTGCGCCTGCGCGTGGACCTGTCACTGCGTGATCCGCGCGCACGCCACGGCCTGCACCTGCAGCTGGGTGACAGCGAAGCCTGGACCTCGCTGCCTGCACACGGCCGCGGTGAAGTGGAGCTGCAGGTTCCCAGCGAACGCCGCGGCTGGCTGGAGCTCCCGCGCATCCGCCTCTCCACCACCCAGCCACTGGGCCTGGTGCGGGCATGGTCGTGGGTGTGGCCGGAACAACCGCTGCTGGTCTATCCGCAACCCGAGGCGCTGGCCCCTGCACTGCCGGAAAGCGGCAACGATCCGCTGCATACCCGGGCCCACGCCAGCGGCGAGGAACTGCATCAGCTACGGCCCTATCGTGCGGGCGATGCGCCACGCAGCATTTCCTGGAAGCACTCGGCACGCCGCGACAGCCTGCTGGTGCGCGAGTACGAAAGGCCGGTTGGCATCGAAGTCATCCTCGATTGGCGCACGCTGTCCCCGCTGGGCCATGAAGCACGCATCGCGCGTTTGGCGCGATGGGTCGACATGGCCGAGCGCGAAGGCCGCCGCTACACCCTGCTGCTGCCTGCACACCCGCCATTCGGGCCAGGCCAGGGCGCCATCCACCACCACCTGTGCCTGCGTGCACTGGCATTGATGCCGCATGACTGAGACCACGCCCGCGCTCGACCGCAATGCCCGCAACTGGACCCTGGCCAGCGCGGCGTTGGCGCTGTTGCCGTTGCTGCTGCAGTTGCCGCCCCTGCTGGCGGGCGTGATCGCGGCCGCAGCGCTCGTGACTGCGGTCCTGTCGAGGCGGAAGGTGCTGCCCATGCCGGTGCGCCTGCTGCTGGTGCTGGCCATGCTCGGTGCCATCGCCTGGCAGATGGGGATGGTCCGACCTGGGCGCGATACCGGTTGCGCCCTGCTGGCAGCGATGCTGGCGATCAAGTCCAGCGAACTGCGCAGCCGGCGCGATGCCCGCAGCCTGCTCGGCTTCGCGCTGTTTTCCCCGTTTGCGGCGTTCCTGCTCGACCAAGGACCACTGACCACGGTGTTGGCCGCACTGGCGGGGATCAGCGCGCTGCTCGCCCTGCAACGGCTGGCCGGGGATGAAGGCAACGCCGCGCAGCTGCCCTTGCGAGGGCAGCTGCGCGGCGTTGGCCGCCTGCTGGCGATCGGCCTGCCGCTGGCATTGGCCTGCTTCTGGCTGTTCCCCCGCCTGGCCACGCCACTGTGGGGTGTTCCCGAGCGCGCCGTGGGTACGCCGGGGTTGTCCGACAGCATGGAGCCCGGCCAGTGGCTGGACCTGATGGCCGACGACAGCCCGGCGCTGCGCGTGCAGTTCTTCGGCGCGGTACCCGAGCCGATGCAACGCTACTGGCGAGGACCGGTACTGACCGCCTTCGATGGCCGGCGCTGGACACGTGACCGCGCCAGCGAGCGACGGCCGGCGGCCGTGGTCGAGGCCGGCACGCAGGGCTGGGACTACCAGATCGACTACGAACCCACCGACCGGCGCCAGCTGGTGGCACTGGACCTGCCCAGCCGCGCGCCTGCAGGCAGCACGCTGGATGCGGACATGAGCCTGAGCAGCGAGCGGTCACTGGCGTCGCTGAGCCGCTGGCGGTTGCATTCGGCGCCACCACAACGCTTCGACAGCACGCTGTCACCCTATCTGCGACGGGCCGCGTTGCAGTTGCCCAGTGGCTTCAACCCGCGCACCGCCACGTTGGCGCAGCAATGGCGGCAGCAGGCTGGCAGCGATGACGAGGCCATCGTGCGCCGCGCGCTGCAGTGGATCACCACCGACTTCTCGTACACGCTGGACACCCCTGCGGCAGGGCGCGACCCGATCGACGAGTTCCTGTTCGGCTACAAGGCCGGCTTCTGTGAACACTTCAGCTCGGCCTTCGTGGTGTTGATGCGCAACGCCGGCGTCCCGGCACGGGTGGTGACCGGCTTTGCCGGCGGCACCTACAACCGCCTTGGCGACTACTGGATCGTGCGGCGGATGGACGCCCATGCCTGGGCCGAGGTATGGCTGCCGCAGCGCGGCTGGGTACGGGTTGACCCGACCGCAGCCGTGGCACCGGAACGCATCTTGGACACACTGGACGACCGCCTGCAGGCCGGTACGGACACGCCACTGCAGCAACGCTGGCAGCAGCTGGGGCAGATGGGCGACTGGCTGCGCCGCGGCTGGAACGACCTGGTGCTGTCATTCGATGCACGCCGCCAGCAGCAACTGCTCACGCCGTTCGGGCTGGATGATCTGGGCCCCACGCAACTTGTCGCTGGCTTCGTGGTGGCAACGATGCTGGCCTTGGCGTGGATGGCCTGGCTGCTGGCCCGTGGCGAGCGCGAACGCGACCCGCTGCTGCGCGCCTGGCACCGGCTCGGACGGCGCTACGCCCGCCTCGGCCTGGCCCGTGAACCGCACGAAACCGCACAGGACTGGGCCCAGCGGGTGCACCGGCAGCGCCCTGACCCGGCCCTGCTCGCACTCAGCCAGCGTTTCGCCGACGCGCGCTACGCTGGAACTTGCACCGACCTCGCTTCATTATTGCGGGACCTGCGCAGGCATCGCCCGACTTCCGGAGCCTCCCCATGAACACCAAGTTCCTTCTCACCGCTGTGGCCACGCTGGCCCTGTCGGCCTGCGCCACGGCCCCCAAGCCGCTGCAGGGACAGTTCAGCCTGGTCTCCCCGCGCGACTCGGTCGCTACCCAGCAGGTCGGCACGCCGGTCCGTTGGGGCGGTCGCATCATCGAAACCAAGCCCGGCCAGGGCGAGACCTGCTTCCAGATCATCTCGCGCCCGCTCAATGGCAGTGGCCGCCCGAACACCACCTCGTCCGACGCCAGCGACGGTCGTTTCATCGCCTGCCGTGCCGGCTTCTACGACCCGGCCGTGTTCGAAGCCGGTCGTGACGTGACCTTCATCGGCAAGATCGACGGCTACCAGAACACCCGCATCGGCGAGTACGACTACCGCCTGCCCAAGCTGTCGGCCGATGTGATCTACCTGTGGCCGGAACAGCGCCAGGTCGACGTGGTGCCCTACCCCTATGGCCCGTGGGGCCCGGGCCCGTATGGTCCGTACTGGGGCGGCTATGGTCGCTGGGGCTGGTGGTGAGCGTCACCGCACAGGCATGACGGAAAAGGCCGCCCTCGGGCGGCCTTTTTCATCCGCGCATGGCGTGGACAGGGGCTTCAACGCCCAGGCGCACCGAAATGCCCCAGCGGCGCGCCGGCCAGCAGGTGCATGTGGATATGGAACACGGTCTGCCCGGCATGCTCGCGGCAGTTCATCACGATGCGGTAGCCGTCCTGTGCGAAGCCCTCGCGGCGCGCGTACTCGGCGGCAGCCAGCGCCAGCTTGCCGATCAGGTGCGCCTGCGACGGCTGCAGGTCATCCAGGGTCGGAATGATCTCGTTCTTCGGAATGAACAGCACGTGCACCGGTGCCTGCGGTGCGATGTCCTTGAAGCCCAGCACCTCGTCATCCTCGTAGACGATGGTGGCCGGGATCTCGCGACGGATGATCTTGCTGAAAAGGGTTTCGTTGCTCATGGTCGGCCTCGGCGGGGATGTCATCCGCATTGTAGGCCGGCCGCGCCGGGGGATGCCCGGCCGGCATTCAATCGCGGAATTCGCTGCGCGTTCCGAACGCGTGCGAGAGCGTGCCGCGATCGACGTATTCGAGTTCACCGCCAAGTGGCAGGCCCTGCGCCAAACGGCTCGGCTGTACCTTGCGTGCGCGCGCCAGCTGCGCCAGGTAATGCGCGGTGGCCTCGCCCTCGACAGTGGCGCTGGTGGCGATGATCAGCTCCTGCACCTCGCCTTCGGCCAACCGTCGCTCCAATTGCTCCAGGCCCAGCTCGCGCGGGCCGATGCCATCGAGCGGCGACAGCCGCCCCTGCAGCACGAAGTAGACACCGCGGAAGCCGGTGGCGTTCTCGATGGCCAGGCGGTCGGCCGGCGATTCGACCACGCACAGCTGGCTGCGCTCGCGGCTGCCGTTGGCACAGGTCGGGCACAGCTCAGTTTCGCTGAAATCGCGGCACTGCACGCAGTGGCCGATTCGCTCCACCGCCAATGCCAGTGTCTCGGCCAGACGCTGGCCACCTTCGCGCTCGCGCTCGAGCAGGTGATAGGCCATGCGCTGTGCAGTCTTCTGGCCGACGCCAGGCAGCACCCGCAATGCGTCGATCAATTGTTCAAGCAGGGGTGCGGACACGGCGGCATGCTTTCATGGCGTCGAGCACGCTCGACAGCTGTCTGTAGAGTCGAGCCATGCTCGACCGAGGGTTGGAGCGGGCACCTGCAGCGGCAGGCGCCCCCTGGGAAATCAGAACGGCAGCTTCATGCCCGGCGGCAGCTGCATGCCGGCGGTGGCCGACCCCATCTTCGACTTCGACTCGGCATCGATCTTGTTCGAGGCATCATTGAAGGCGGCGGCGATCAGGTCTTCCAGCATCTCCGGGTCGCTGGTCAGCGACGGGTCGATGCGCACCTTGCGGCATTCCTTGGCACCGGTCAGGGTCACGCTGACCATGCCGCCGCCGGCGCTGCCGGTCACTTCGATCTTGGCGATTTCTTCCTGGGCCTTCTGCAGGTTTTCCTGCATTTTCTGGGCCTGCTGCATCAGTTGTGCGATGTTTCCGCGCATGGTGTCTTACTCGTCAAAAGAACGGATGGAATCGGAAACAACCCGGGCACCGTGCTGTTGGATCAGCACCTGCACTTCCGGGTCGTCCATGAAAACGGCCTCTGCCACCTGCTGCCGCTCACTACGCTGGCGGTCGGCACGCTGGTGCAGGGTCTCGGCCGGAACGTGTTCGGTTTCCACGGTCTCGACCACGATCTTCGGCGCCTGGCCGAGGGCCTTCTCCAGCATCTCGCCCAGGGCGGCCAGCGCGCGCTCCGAGCGCAGGTATTCAAATCCGGGCGAAAGGCCCAGTTTCAAGGTCCCGTGCTGGCAACTGATGAAGGCAGCGTTGGCGGCCAGCTGCCGCGACGGGCCGCTCAGGCCACTGTTGGCGACCAGATCCAGCCAGTCCTCGGCGCTGGCCAGGTCGCTGACACCTTCCAGCGGCGCGTTCTCCTGCACTGGCGCCGGCTCGACCGGCGCGATGGCAATGCCTTCCGTGCGGAACGGGCGTGCGGGCGGTGCAGGCTCGCTGGGAGCCGCGACGGGAGCCGGCGGCTCATGCCAGGGCGCCACCATGGTAGCTTCCGGCCCAGCCATCTCGGCCGCCAGCGCCTCGTCACGTGCCTCGGCTTCGTCGGTGGCCCACGGCGGCAGGTCGTCGCCCGCTTCTGTTTCAACGGACGGCGGCGCCGCTGCTTCGGCCTTCACCGGCGGCGGTGACACCGGCTCTTCCACCGGAACCGGCTCGGGCTCCGGCGTCGGGTCCGGTTCGGGTTGCGGGGCCGGGTCCGGTTCGGGTTCAGGTTCGCGCGGCGCGGCCTGCACCGGAGCGGCCACCTGCGCCACCAAGGCCGGGCTTGCCGAAGCGGCGGCAGTCGCCGGCGTCGCTTCGTGGGTACCCGCACCGGTGCCACCACCGGCAGCATTGCCACCCGGCGCATTGCCTGCCCCCTCCACCGACTTCGGCACCGGCGGGACCGCCGCGGCCGGGCGGAACGCCAGCATGCGCAGCACGGCCATCTCGAAGCCCGCGCGCGGGCTCGGCGCCATCGGCAGGTCACGACGGCCGTTCAAGGCCATCTGGTACCAGAGCTGCACCACTTCCGGGCGCAGGCGCTCGGCGAATGCGGCGGCATCCAGGCCTTCGGCAACGGCCGCACCCGGTACCAGCTGCTGCACCTGGATGCGGTGCAGGCCTTCGGCCAGCGCTTCCAGCACGCCACTCCAGTCCGGCGAGAATTCGGCCAGCGCGGCCACCACCTGCAGCAGGCGCGGGCCATCGCCGTCAGCCAGCGCATCGAGCATCGCCGCCACCTGGGTGCGGTCGACCGTGCCCAGCATGGTACGCACCACGTCCTCGCGCAGCGCGCCGCCGGCATAGGCAATCGCCTGGTCCAGCAGCGACAGGCCATCCCGCAGGCTGCCATCAGCGGCCTTGGCCAGCTGCACGATGGCACTGCCGTCGGCCTCGATCTCCTCGGCCGCCAGGATGCGGGTCATCTGGCCCTGGATCTGGTCCTCGTCCAGGCGCTTGAGGTTGAACTGCAGGCAGCGGCTGAGCACGGTGACCGGCAGCTTCTGCGGATCGGTGGTGGCCAGCAGGAACTTCACGTGCTCCGGCGGCTCTTCCAGCGTCTTCAGCAGCGCGTTGAACGCCGCCTTGGACAGCATGTGCACTTCGTCGATCAGGTAGACCTTGTACTTGCCACGCGAAGGCATGTACTGCGCGTTCTCGATCACCTCGCGCACGTCGTCCACGCCGGTGTTGGACGCGGCGTCGATTTCCAGCAGGTCGATGTAGCGGCCGGCGTCGATATCCAGGCAGGCTGCACACTGGCCGCATGGATCGGCACTGGTGCCCTGTTCGCAGTTCAGCGACTTGGCGAAGATGCGCGCGATGGTGGTCTTGCCCACGCCGCGGGTGCCGGTGAACAGGAACGCATGGTGGACCCGGCCGCTGTCGAGCGCGTTGCTGAGCGCACGGACCACGTGTTCCTGGCCCACCAGCTCGGCAAAACGCTTTGGACGCCACTTGCGGGCAAGGACGAGATAGGACATCAGGCCACCGTTTTCCATCGGATGTTCCATTGTGCCATGCCTGTCCAGCCCCCCCTCGCCTCCGGCACATCTTTCGCGGGTTCCTGGCCGGGGTGCTTGTGAAGTGCCGCGCAGCCCGCTAGAATCTGCGCCCCTGCTGAGGCGTTTGCCGATGGCAGGGATCCGGAGAGGTGTCCGAGTGGTTGAAGGAGCACGCCTGGAAAGTGTGTAAGCGTCTAAACCGCGCTTCGGGGGTTCGAATCCCCCTCTCTCCGCCAGTTATCGAGTAGGCAGGGGATCCGGCCAAGTAATTCCGGCCCCCCCTTACTGAAAGTCGTAATTTGGTCTGATGTGCTAGTGCTGAGCACTAAAACATAGTCCAAGTCTAGAATCACATGAAGGCCGCCCCTCAAGGGCGGCCTTCATGCATATGAAGGCATTGCAATTGAACCGAAGTCTCAACGAGTGCGACCTGCCTCAGGGAGAATCCTCTACTCTAGGACCAGACAGAGGAAGTACTCCCGTGACCCTCATAGACAAGGAACGCGAAGCAGTGTTCGCGCGCACCCAGCTAAAGCAACGAACGTACCCCCACTACATCAAGTACATGGGATCAAAGTCCAAGATCATGGACTTCGTGCTTTCCGGCATCAATGAGGTCTATGACGGCGGGGCTCTGTGCGACTTGTTCGGAGGAAGCGCATCCCTGGCCGGAGCAGTCGGAGATCAAATTAGCGTCCACTCCAATGACATCCAAGCTTATTCTGCAGTCTTGGCTGAGGCATACCTGAACGCGTGGCGCTCACCCCAAACGCCGACCTCCGAGCAGATCATTGAACAAGCCAAAGCGATTGCTGATAGGAATCGCAAAGCGATTGGCCCCCTCCATGATTACTCCGCGCAAATTTCATTGGCGCAATTCAATGCCGTCGAGCGAGAGCAGCAGACCTTGCTTGAACGAACTTTCCGCAGACCATGGCACCTGTTCCTGAAGTACTACTCCGGCACATGGTGGTCTGCGGAACAGACGCTCTGGATCGATGCTATACGTGAAGTTGCGGATCGCTACAAAGGTGACCCGGCATACAATGTAATTCTGTCATCCCTAATGTTTTCTATGGCGTATTCCAGCCAAGGAACAGGCCACTATGCGCAGTATCGCGATGCAAAGACCGAGTCTTCCATGCGGGACATCTCCATCTACCGCCAGCGGTCAGTTCCACATCTATTCGCGAAGAAGTATGACGACGTAGTCGCGGGAATTCCGACTCGAGAGCCAACTTTGGCGCATAGAGTGACTTCGCTAGACTACCGAACATCTTTAGCTGGATTCTCTGGCGGCACCGTGTATGCGGATCCGCCCTATGCATTCGTCCACTACAGCAGATTTTACCACGCACTTGAAACGCTGGTGTTGTATGACTACCCCGAAATTCAGGTAAAAAACGGAGAGATTGTCAAGGGGCGGTACAGGGAGAGTCGTCATCAGTCACCGTTCTGCATTCGCTCGCAGGTGAAGGGAGCATTTGAGGACCTCTTCCGAGGCGTCAGCAACAGCAATTCCAATCTAGTCTTGAGTTACAGCAACACTGGCATGATTTCGATTGATGAACTTGCTGAGCTTGCATCCAAGGAGTTCGGGCGCCGGTCAATCGATCTAATCTTTACTGATTACAAACACATGACCCTTGGGCGTCAGTTTGATCGCCACCGGGAAGTGGAAGAATGCCTGATGCTGGTGAAGTAGCCGAGAAATGTCGCTATTCACCTATGAATAGCTAGCTGATACGATCTCCCCCCCCAAGGGTTGTGAATCGTAGGCCAATGACAGACATTTCTCAGCTCAAGGTTTCGCTCACTAAGCACAACGCTCACAAGATTGCCGCGCTGCTGAAAAAATACGGACCAAGTCAGGCCCTCAAGAACCTCGCGGAGGTTCATGCCGATGAGGCTCAAGCCCATAAGAATCTGTCCGTGCAACCGGGAAACAGAATTCCTGACGTATGGTCCAAAGCCAAGAGGATTGGTGAAAACGCAATCGATGCACTCGTCCTGATTGGAATCACATTTAGTCATCACCAGTTGATCACAGCAATGATCAACGCAACTAGTCGATCAGGTTTCTCCGGGCGCATCGAGAGAAACAAGCAACTTTCGGCGAAGGCCTACACAAATTTCGTTCAAATCATCGATCAGCTCGGCTATGCAACAAGGCGCGATCACAATGGCGTCTCATTCAACCTGCGCTCAATGTTCGAAATTCCAGGACTCGGCCCCTTGGCCGGCGAACTACTCGGCCACAAACTCACGGCAGCAAGATGGGATGGGGAAGGCACCATTGCAGATGAAGCGATCGCGCACAATTTCCACAGAGTTCTTGGCTTGACCCCCAGGGAGTTTAAGGACTGGATAACTACCGATTCGCAACCCGAGGCCGCAGGAAATCAGCTTCTACCTAAGGACGAAGAGTTCTTTCAAACGGAAGAGGAGGACATCCCCCCTTCAGCATTCGAGTTCAAGCCAGGCCACGAGGAACGGCCCGCCGACCCGATTACGCGATCCGCGTCTGCGAGATCACAAGCCAACCAGCGGCATAACGACATCCAAAATCGCCTATACGCTCACCTCACGAAAAAGTTTGGCAAAGACAACGTCGGAACAGAAATAGACACCGGAAGCGGAACATCTATCGACTTGGTGACCAAAGAGGATCTCAAGGTTACGTTCTATGAAATCAAAACCGGAAAGTCTGTCCGCGCCTGCATTCGCCAAGCAATCCCTCAACTTCTTGAGTATGCCTATTGGCCAGATAGAATTCTCGCCGATGAACTTGTAATCGTATCGCACCTTCCGATTACAGAAACAGCCAAGCTCTATTTGAAACATCTGCGCGAGCGCTTTAATTTGCCAATTTCCTATCAGCAATTCAATCTAGCTAGAAATACCTTGATCTAATCTAATATTGTCGCTTAACCTAAACTATTGAAATCGATATCGAAGTCTCGAATCGACCAGCTGGACGCGTCCAGCCGCCAGGCCTGACTTCAGACTTTGCCTAGATCAACGTTTCCAAGCGGCACTTTCTTCAACCACACCGTCAACAGCAAACCGTGGGACGCTGACACCAACCCCATCGTGGTGGCCGGCTGGCCCCGGTTCGCCAACCACTGGCTCAACAAGCGCCTGCACAACGGCAACGCCAACCTCCAGCGCATGGGGGGCAAGACCGATCTGTACATGCAGGCGATCCTGACCGCATTGCCCGGCGCCCTGTTCTTCCTGATGCCAGTGTTCGCACTGGTACTGCGCGTCGCCTACATTCCGCGGGCGATGGGCTATCTGGAATACCCGGTGGTGGCGCTGTACAGCCACTGCTGGCTGATGATGGTGCTGCTGGCAACCT
This sequence comes from Stenotrophomonas sp. YJH_SMC_21, assembly GCF_059369555.1. Classification (NCBI taxonomy): domain Bacteria; kingdom Pseudomonadati; phylum Pseudomonadota; class Gammaproteobacteria; order Lysobacterales; family Lysobacteraceae; genus Stenotrophomonas; species Stenotrophomonas sp. YJH_SMC_21. The sequence goes on along the minus strand of NZ_JCAFSU010000006.1, from coordinate 130,840 downwards.
TCCTCATCGCTGGCATCAGCAGCTCGTTTGCATCACCCGCAATTGGCGCCGTCAGCCGATGGCTGTATGCACTGCTGTGGCTGGCGGTCCCGGTCTATCTGCTGTGGATGCAGCAACGCGTGTACGGCGGCAACAAGGCGCTGACCGTGCTGCGCTACCTGGCCATCGGCGGCATCTACCTGTTCCTGGTGAGCTTCGTGGTGATGTATGCGGCGCTGGCGGGAATCTCGACCTGAGGGATACACGCACGGCATCCGGTCCATGAATCCACGCATGGCGTGGTTCTATTGACGATCGTCTATCGTGGGCCCATGAACCTCCGCCTCTACCGCCCCGCCGATGCCAGCGCCTGCCTGTCGATTTTCGACAGCAACGTGCCCACCTACTTCGCGCCCGAAGAGCGCAGCGACTTTGAGCGCTTCCTGCAAGAACAGGCCATGGACTGTGCATTCCAGGTCATCGAGCGAGATGGCAGCATCGTGGCGTGCGGCGGCCTGTCGCGACGCGGCGACGGCAGTGCCGGTTTCTGCTGGGGCATGGTACAGCGCGCGCTGCACCGGCATGGACTGGGCCGGGAACTGGCGCTGGCACGCCTGCGCCAGGCCGAAGCGGATCCCTCGATCAAGCGCATCACGCTCAGTACCAGCCAGCACACCCAGGGCTTCTATGCTGGCCTGGGCTTCCAGGTGACGCGGATCGTTTCCAATGGCCACGGCGCCGGGATCGATGCCGTGGAGATGGAGCGGAGGGTCTAGCCCTCCGCACCGCCCTGGATCCACGCAGGCGTGGATCCAACGTCGCCCCACTCTCCTCAGAAGCCCACGCGCAGGTTGATCTGCCCGCCCACGTCGCGGCGGCCATCGCCGTGCTGGCCCTGCACGAACATCGACAGCTGGCTGTTGCGGCCGAGGCCCACCGCCACGCCCACCTGACTGACCAGCGCATTGCGTGCCATCACCGCGCTGTAGACGTCGAAGGCATTGCCGCCCACCGCGAAGCGGTTGCGGCTGGCCACACCGGTATCACCCGATGCATGCTGCCAGCCCAGGCCAACCGTCAGCTGCGCCGGGAAGCGCTCGCCGCTGCCCACATCCCAACGGCCGCGCACGCCCACGGTGCTGACATTGAGCGCGTCCTTGCCGCCTTCCAGCACCAGCGCAGCCGTGCCGCCCTGCTCCACCGCACGATCACTGTCGACCCAGTGCCTGGTGAACTGCACATACGGCTGCAGTTGGGTCCTGCCATGGGTCCAGGTCCAGCTGCCCTCCACCTGCGCGATGGTCACATCCGAGTCCTGGCGGCTGTACAGGGTCTGGCCCAGCAGCGGCACCTCACGCGTGGTACGCGTGCGGTAGTCACCGCGCGATACGCTGCCACCGACCGCAAAGCCGTTGTTCCACTGGCCCTGCGCATACAGGCCGAACGTGTTGCCGCGCAGGCGGGCCCGCGAGCTGCGATCGTAGAGGCGGGTATCCAGCCGCTCGTTGCCTGCGGCCGCACCCAGCACCACATGCTCGCCCAGCTGCCAGTCCACGCCCGCCATCAGTGCATTGCGGTTGGAGCGGATGTCGTCGCCGTTGCCATCGCCATCCTGCTTGAACACCTTGCCGCTGCCGGCCAGCCAGGCCGAGGCACGCTCGCCACGCACGGTCGGCAGCTCGCTGCCCAGACGCTGGCGGATGCCCTCTTCCAGGTAGTTGTCATACAGCAACACCGCACGGCTGGCCGCATGCACCTCACCGGACAACTGGTCGAACGCCGCGCGCGCGGTTCCTGCGTCATACATCAGCACCGTGTTGTACAGGCCCAGTGCCGAACCACTCTGCGGCAGGCTGTCCAGAGCCGCAGCGGTGTTGTACTGGTTGCGCGTCTTCGCCGCCGTGGTGAATGCCGCGGTCTGCGCTACGTCGATCTGCAGGTTGGCCGTGTTGGCGGTATAGACCGGGGTGATGGTCAGGAAGGCCGACGGCGAGGTCGCCGAAGCGAACTGCCCGCTGACGCCACCACCCGCGTTGATCACGGTGTACTGCTGGCCCTGCTGGTAGCTGGTGTTCGGCGAGATGGTATTCACCTTGACGATGCTGCCACCCACGTTGGCGCTGCCGCCCACCTGTACCGTATCGCTGCCGGTGGCACCCAGATCGACGCCCAGCGTGCTGCCCGGCGACAACGTCAGGTTACCGCCCACCGTGATCGTGCCGGTGCCATTGCCCGCACCACTGCCGTTGCCCGGGCCATTGCCCGGCGACAGCACGCCGCCGCTGGACACCGTCACGCCGCCACCCGTGCCACCGATGGTCCCGGTACCGGACAGCGTGGTACCGCTGCCGATGGTCCACTGGCCACCGATGTTGCCGGTGACATTCAGGCCACCGCCGGTGACCTGGCCGGTGCCGCTGAAGCCGCCGCTGTTGCCGCCCAGGTTCAGGCCGCCCGGGCCTGCCTGCACGATGCTGCCACCACCGCTGATGGTGCCGCCCAGCGTGGTGGTGCCGCCGGTGTTGATGACCAGGCCACCGTTGTTGGTGATGTTGCCGGTGATCGAGCCGCTGGCGCCGCCATTGCCGACCTGCACAGTGCCGCCGGCATTGATGGTGGTGCCGCCGGTGTAGGTGTTGTTGCCGGTCAGGGTGACCGTTCCGGTGCCGGCCTGGGTCAGGCCACCACTGCCGCTGATGGTGCCTCCGACGGTGGTGTTGCCGCCCACGTTGAACACCAGGCTGCCGTTGTTGCTGACGTTGCCGGCGATCGCACCGCTGGCGCCGCCGTTGCCAACCTGCAACGTGCCGCCGGTGTTGATGGTGGTGCCACCGGTATAGGTGTTGTTGCCGCCCAGGATCAACGTGCCGCTGCCGGCCTGGGTCAGGCCACCGCTGCCGCTGATGGCGCCGCCGACCGTGGTGTTGCCGCCCACGTTGAACACCAGGCTGCCGTTGTTGGTGACGTTGCCGCCGATCGCGCCGGTGGCACCGCCGTTGCCGACCTGCAGCGTGCCGTCTGCATTGATCGTGGTCGGCCCGGTGTAGGTGTTGTTGCCGGTCACGGTCAGAGTGCCGCTGCCGGCCTGGGTCAGGCCGCCGCTGCCGCTGATGGTGCCACCCAGCGTGGTGTTGCCGGCCACGTTGGACAGCAGCGTGCCGTTGTTGGTGACATCGCCAATGATCGAGCCGGTCGCGCCGCCATTGCCCAGCTGCAGCGTGCCGCCGGCGTTGATGGTGGTACCCCCGGTGTAGGTGTTGGTGCCGGTCAGCACCAGCGACCCACTGCCCGCCTGGGTCAGGCCCCCCGTACCGCTGATGGTGCCGCCCAGCTGCGTGTTGCCGGCCACGTTGGAGATCAACGCGCCATTGTTGGTGATGTCTCCAGCGATGGCGCCGGTTGCCCCGCCGTTGCCGACCTGCAGCGTACCGCCGGTATTGATCGTGGTGCCACCGGTATAGGTGTTGTTGCCGACCAGGGTCAGCACGCCGCTGCCGGCCTGGGTCAGGCCACCGCTGCCGCTGATCGCGCCACCGACCGTGGTGTTGCCGCCCACGTTGAATACCAGGCTGCCGTTGTTGGCAACGTTGCCGGTGATCGCACCGGTCGCACCGCCATTGCCCACCTGCAGGGTGCCACCGGCATTGACGGTGGTGCCGCCGGTATAGGTGTTGTTGCCGGTCAGCACCAGCGTGCCGCTGCCGGACTGGGTCAGGCCGCCACTGCCGCTGATGGTGCCACCGAGCGTGGTGTTGCCGGCCACGTTGGACACCAGCGCGCCGTTGTTGGTGATGTCGCCGACGATCGCACCGGTCGCACCACCGTTGCCGATCTGCAGCGTGCCGCCGGCATTGATGGTGGTCCCTCCGGTGTAGGTGTTGTTGCCGGTCAGCACCAGCGTGCCGCTGCCGGCCTGGGTCAGACCGCCATTGCCACTGACCACCGCACCCACGGTTGCCGTGGTGCCGAGGTTGTAGACCAGGCTGCCATTGTTGGTGATGTCGCCCAGCACCGAACCGGTGCTGCCACCGTTGCCGATCTGCAGGGTGCTGCCACCGTTGATGGTGGTACCGCCGGTATAGGTGTTGTCGCCGCTCAGGGTCAGCGTACCGGTACCTCCCTGCACCAGGCCGCCGGTGCCACTGAGGACGCCAGCGAACACGGTGCTGGCGTTGTTGCCGCCGGTAGTCAGCGTTGCGCCTCCCAGCGCCACCGTGCTGCCGGCCACACCGGCCAGGCCGCCGATGCTCTGATTGCCACCGGCGCTGATATCCAGTGTGCCAGCACCGGCCAGGTTGACCGTGCTGGCACCGGACAGGCTGCCGCCGGCTGCTACCGCCAGCGTGCCGCTGTTGATGGTGGTGGTGCCGGTATAGCTGCTGGCACCGCCCAGGGTGACCGTCGCCGCGCCATCCTTCAGCAGGCCACCGGCACCGCTGATCGGTCCGTTCAAGGTCAGCGCGTTGCTGCCGGCCAGAGTCAGCGTGCCGCTGGCCAGCTGCACGGTGTTGGCCAGAGTCAGCGCACTGGTGCCATCCAGGCTGGCGTTGCCGCCTACGGTCAGCGCGCCGATGCCCAGCGAACCGCCGTTGCCCAGCAGCAGGCCACCGGCATTGAGGGTCACGCCGCCCGTGAAGACGTTGACGCCCGTCAAGCCCTGGATGCCTGCGCCGTTCTTTACCAGGCCACCGGCCCCTCCGATGGTGCCGGCGAACGTGGTATTGCCCACGCCATTGAGGGTCAGCGTGCTGCCGCCCAGCGCCACGGTCGAACCTGCCACGCCTGCCAGCGAACCGATCGCCTGCGCACCACCCGCGCTGATGTCGAAGGTGGTACCGGCGTTGGCCAGGGTGACCGCACCGGTCGCTGCAAGGCTGCCGCCGGCACCGATCGCCAGCGTGCCGGCGTTGATGGTGGTGCCACCGGTGAAGGTGTTGGTGCCGGTCAACGTCTGGGTGCCCGAACCTTCCTTGATCAGGCCACCGGAGCCGGCCACCGAACCACTGAAGGTGCCATTGGCAGGGCCTCCGATCGTCAGCGTGTTGGCGCCCAGATTCACTGTACCGCTGCCGATCAGGGTACCGAACTGCTGCGTGCCGCTGCCTGCTGACAGATCGAAGGTCGCCCCCGTGGCCAGGTTGACGGTGCCTGAGGAGGCCAGGCTGGCGCCAGCACCCAGTGCCAGAGTGCCGGCGTTGATGAAAGTACCGCCGGTATAGGTGTTGGCACCATTCAAGGTCAGCGTCGCGGCACCCTCCTTGGTCAGTGAGCCGGTACCACTGAGGATGCCGTTGAGGGTGAGGTTGTTGCTGCCGAGGACGGTCAACGCGTTGTTGAGGGTGAAGTTGTTGGCGAGGGTGACCGCCGTGTTCGAATCGAGCGTCGCAGCGCCTCCGACCGTCACCGCACCGGTGCCCAACGCAGCATTGTTGCCGACCACCAGGCCACCGGCGTTGAGCGCTACGCCGCCGCTGAAGGTGCTGGCGCCGTTGAGCGTCTGCACGCCTGCGCCGTTCTTGACCAGGCCGCCGTTGCCACTGATCGCACCGCTGAAGGTGCTGTCCACGGTGCCGCCCAGGGTCAGCGTGCTGCCGCCCAGCGCCACCGTACTGCCGGCGACGCCGGCCAGCGAACCGATGGCCTGGTTGCCCGCCGAAATGTCGAACGTGCCAGCACCGGCCAGGTTCACTGCGCCGGCCGCGGCGAGGCTGCCACCAGCGCCGATCGCCAGCGTGCCGCTGTTGATGGTGGTGCCACCGGTGTAGGTGTTGGCGCCGCTCAGGGTCACCGTGGCCGCACCGTCCTTGATCAGCCCGCCCGTGCCGGAGATCACGCCGCCCAGGGTCAGCGCCTGGCTGCCGAGCAGATCGAGGTTGGCACCCGATGCGAGGTTGATGTTGTTGGCCAGGCTGACGCCGGTGGATGCATCCAGCGTCGCGTTGCTTCCCACCGTCAGCGCACCGCTGCCGAGCGCAGCGTTGTTGCCGACCACCAATGCGCCGCCATTGAGCGCGACGCCACCGCTGAACAGGTTGGCACCGCCCAGCGTGAGGCTGCCGGCGCCGTTCTTGACCAGGCCGCCGGTGCCGGAGATCGCGCCATCGAAGATGCTGTTGCCAACGCCGCCCAGGGTCAGTGTCTGTGCCCCCAGGCTCACCGTCGAACCCGCCACGCCGTTCAACGCCCCGATGGTCTGGTTGGCGCCGGCAGTGGAGATATCGAAGCCTGTGCCTGCCGCAGTGAGCGTCACCGCACCGGTCGCGGCCAGACTGCCGCCGGGGCCGATCGCCAGGGTACCGGCGTTGATGAAAGTGCCGCCGGTGTAGGTGTTGGCACCGGTCAGCGTCTCGATGCCGGCACCGACCTTGGTCAGGCCACCGGTGCCTGCGATCGAGCCACTGAAGGTGCCATCGGTGGCGCCGCCCACTTCGATCGAGTTGGCACCGAGGTTCACCGTACCGTTGCCGACCAGCGTGCCGAACTGCTGCGTGCCACTGCCGGCCGACAGGTCCAGCGTGGCGCCGGTGGCAAGATTGACGGTACCGCTCGCGGCCAGGCTGGCACCGGCCCCCAGCGCCAGCGTGCCGGCGTTGATGTTGGTGCCACCGGTGTAGGTGTTGGCGCCATTCAACGTCAGCGTCGCGCTGCCATTCTTGGTCAGGCTACCGGCCCCGGAAAGGACGCCGTTGAGCGTCAGTGCATTGGTCCCGATTACGGTCAGCCCGGCATTGAGCGCAATGTTGTTGGCCAGCGTTGCCAGGCCGGTGGTATCCAGCGTGGCAGCACCACCGACGATCAATGCGCCCGTGCCCAGCGCCGCATCATTGCCGAGCACCAGTCCGCCTGCATTGAGCGTCACGCCGCCACCGAAGGTATTGGCGCCGGACAAGGTCTGTACGCCCGCGCCCACCTTGACCAGGCCACCACCGCCGCTGATCACGCCATCGAACGCGGCGTTGCCGGCGGTACCGAAGGTCAACGAATTGCCGCCCAGCGTCAGCGTGCTGCCGCCCGCGCCGTTGAGCGCGCCGATGGTCTGGTTGCCGCCGGCACCGGAGATATCGAAGCCTGCGCCTGCGCCCAACGTGACATCACCGACTGCGGCGAGACTGCCACCCGTGCCCAACGCCAGCGTGCCGGCGTTGATGGTGGTACCGCCGGTGTAGGTGTTGGCACCGGACAGCGTCAACGTGGTGCCGCCATTCTTGATCAGGCTGCCATTGCCGCCTACCACGCCCGACAGCGTCAGCGCATTGCTGCCGGGCAGCGTGAGTGCGACGCCCGAGCCCAGCGTGACCGCATTGCCGAGCGTCACTGCAGTGCCTGCATCCAGCGTGGTGCTGGCATTGACCGCCAGCGCACCGGTACCGAGCGCACCATTCGCGCCGACCACCAGGCCACCACCGTTCAAGGTCAGGCCGCCACCGAAGGTGTTGGTGTTGTTGAGGGTCAGCAGGCCCGCACCATTCTTGACCAGGCTGCCGTTGCCGCTCAGCACGCCTCCGAATGCAACGTCACTGGTTCCGCCCAGGGTGAGCTGGGTGCCGGCACCGAAGTTCACCGCGTTGGCCAGATTCAATGCCACCGTGCTGTCCAGCGTGGTGGTGCCGCCAATACCCAGCGCACCGGTACCAAGCGCACCTGCATCGCCCAGTACCAACCCACCCGCGTTGAGCGCAAGGCCACCACTGAACGTGTTTGCACCGGACAGCGTCTGCACGCCCGTGCCGGTCTTGACCAGGCCGCCGGTACCACCGATCACACCGGCAAAGCTGCCATTGCTGGCACCGCCAAAGGTCAGCGACTGCGCGCCCAGCGCCAGCTGGCTGCCCGCCACGCCATTCAACGCGCCGATGGTCTGTGCCGCACCGGCTGCGGAGATGTCCAGTGTCGCGCCCGCACCGGCAAGATTCACCGCACCGGCTGCGGCGAGACTGCCGCCTGCGCCCAGCGCCAGCGTGCCGGCGTTGATGGTGGTGCCTCCGTTGTAGGTATTGGCGCCCGACAACGTCAACCGCGCCGTGCCGTCCTTGATCAGCCCACCGGCACCGAATACCGGACCGGCCAGCGTCAGGTCATTGCTGCCCAGCACGGAAAGGTTGGCACCGGCAGCGAGACCGATGTTGTTGCCCAGCGCCAGCGCCGTTGTGGCCTCCAGCGAAGCGTTGCCGCCCACCTCCAGCTGGCCGGTACCCAGCGCCTGCGCATTGCCCAGCTGCAGCAGGCCCGCGTTGAGGCCGACGCCCCCGCTGAACGTATTGGCGCCGTTCAACGCCAGCGTCGCCGTACCGTTTTTGACCAGGCTGCCAGTACCACTGATGAGACCGCCCAGCGACACGTTCTGGCTGCCCAGCAGATCCAGCGCCGCGCCTGCCCCAAGGTTGAGGTCGTTGGCGAGGTTCAGCGCTACTGAACTGTCCAGCGTGGCATTGGCGCCCACCGACAGTGCACCGGTGCCCAGTGCGCCGGCGTTCCCCAGGAACACGCCGCCGCCGTTGACGGTCAGCCCACCACCGAAGCTGTTGGCGCCGTTGAGGGTCAAGGTGGTGGCACCATTCTTGACCAGCCTGCCGGCACCGGACACCACGCCACCCAGCGTGATCGCCTGCGAGCCCGGCAGCGACAGCGCGGCACCCGCGCCCAGGGACACATTGTTGGCCAGGTTCAGCGGGGCGCCGCCATCGAGCGAGACGCTGCCGCCAATGCCCAATACTCCCGTACCGAGTGCGCCACTGTTGCCCAGCAGCAGACTGCCGGCGTTTGCGCTCAGTCCACCGCTGAAGGTGTTGGTACCGTTCAAGGTCAGTGTCGACGCGCCATTCTTGACCAGGCTGCCGGTGCCGGTGACGTTGCCGGCCAGGGCCAGGTTCTGGCTGCCCGGCAGGGTCAACGCCGCGCCGAGGTTGATCGCATTGCCCAGGTTCAGTGCAGCAGTGGCGTCCAGCGAACCGTTGCCACTGACGGTCAGCGCACCGCTTCCCAGCGCACCGGCGTTGCCCAGCACCAGGCCACCGGCGGCAAGATTCACCCCACCGCTGAAGGTGCTGGCGCTGGTCAGCGTCTGCACGCCGGTGCCCTGCTTGATCAGGCCACCGGTGCCGCCGATCACGCCGGCGAAGGTCTGGTTGGTGGCATCACCGAAGGTCAGCGTGCTGCTGCCCAGCGACAGGGTGCTGCCAGCCACGCCGGACAACGCACCGATGGTCTGGTTGCCACCCAGCGAGATATCCAGTGCGCTGCCAGCGCCGGCCAGGCTGACCGCGCCGGTCGCCGCCAGGCTGCCACCACTGGCCAATGACACCGTTCCGGCATTCACCGCCAGCCCACCGGTGAACGTGTTCGCGCCGCCCAGCGTCAGCGTGGAGGCGCCGTTCTTGACCAGGCTGCCGCTCCCGCCGATGACACCGCCCAGCGTCAGCGCATTCGAGCCCAGCACATCGAGCGAACCACCGGCGCCAAGCGTGATGCCATTGCCCACGGTGAGGCCGGCGCTGGCGTCGAGCGATACCGCACCGCCGACGTTCAGCGCCCCGGTTCCCAGTGCACCGCCGTTGCCCAGCACCAGGCTGCCGGCATTGAGCGCCAGACCGCCGCCGAACGTATTGGCGCCGTTGAGCGTCAGGGTTGCCGCGCCATTCTTGATCAGGCCACCAGCGCCACCGATCACGCCGTTGAATGTGAGCGCCTGGTTGCCCAGCAGATTCAGGCTGGCCCCGGCACCGAGGTTGACGGCATTGGTCAACGCCAACCCGGTCGTGCCATCCAGCGTGGCATTGCCGCCGACGGACAGCGTGCCGCTGCCCAACGCGGCCGCATTGCCCAGCAACAAGCCGCCGGCGTTGAGCGCAACACCGCCGCTGAGGTTGTTGACGCCGGACAGGGTCTGCACGCCGGTACCGAGCTTGATCAGGCCACCGGTGCCTGCGGCGAACGTGCCGCTGTAGCTGGTATTGCCCAGCCCACCCAGGGTCAGCGTGTGGCTGCCGAGATTGACCGAACCGCCGAGACCGGCCAGCGAGCCGATGGTCTGGTTGGTCGCCGCTGAAAGATCGAGGCTGGTACCAACGCCCAGCGTGATCGCACCGGTGGGCGACAGGCTGCCACCCGCGCCCAGCGCCAATGCGCCGCCGGCCAGATTGAAGGCGCCGGTCAGCGAATTGGCGCCATTCAAGGTCAGCGTGCCCGCGCCGTTCTTGGTCACGTTGCCGGCACCGGAAATCGAGCCACTCAATGACAACGCATTGCTGCCCAGCAGGTTCAGCGAGCCCCCGCCATTGATCACCAGATTGTTGCCCAGGGTGAAGCCCGACGCCGTATCCAGTGAAGCGCTGCCACCCACGGTCAGGTTGCCGCTGCCCAGCGCGCCCGCATTGCCCAGCAGCAGGCCGCCGGCATTGAGGTTGACGCCGCCGGAGAACAGGTTTGCGCCGCCGAGCGTGACGATGCCGGTGTTGTTGACCGTCAGCCCGCCAGTACCGGACAGCACGCCACCCAGGCTGAACGCATTGGTCCCGCCGAGGGAAAGGTTGCCGCCAAGGTTGAAGGCGTTGGTCAGGTTCAGACCGGCCGTGGAGGCGGCAATGGCACCGCCGTTGGCGGTGAACAGCCCTGTGCCGAAGGAACCGGCATTATTGAAATTGACCAGGCCATCGTTGAGCGTGGTCGTGCCCGCACCCGCCCACGCACCCTGCAGGTTCCAGGTACCGCTGTTGACGGTGAGCCTCTGGAAGTTGATGTACTGGTTCCAGCCCAGCGTGGTTACCGCTCCGCCGGTACCGCTGCCCGGGCCGGTGGCGCTGTTCTGCAGCACCAGGCTGTTGTTGGACGCCGAGCCACCGTCGACGATGCCGGCCGCGGCCAGATTCACCGCAAGCGCGCCGACCTGCCCGGCCACGCCGATACCGGCGGTATTGACGCTGGAACCAGACACGGCGGTGAAGGTGTTGCCGGCGACCGAACTGCCCAGGTTCACACTGCCGTTGATGGTTCCCGCGTTGAGGAAGGTATTGCCGGCCCCCGCCGTGGCCGAACCCTGGAACCCTATGCGGCCGGTAATGGTGCCGGTGTTGTTGAGAGTGGTCTGCGCACCACCGTAGCTTACGATCGATGCCGCATCGGCCGTGGTCAACAGGCCTGCACCAAAGATCGACATGTCCACATTACCGGCATTGACGATGTTGCTGACACCGCCGGAAGCGTTCTGCACCACCAGCGCCTGTCCGCCGAAACCGAGGATGGAGCCGATGTTGACCAGGCCTTTGATCGCCCCGCCTGCCTGATTGTTGACGCTGATGGTGTTTCCACCGACGGTATTGTTGCCCAGCACCATGCCCGACGCTGCCAGGCTCAGGCCACCGTTGATGGTGGGATCGACCGTGCCCTGGTTGTTCACGGTGATGCCGTTACCACTCAAATTCACTGCACTTCCGCCAACGATCGGCGGCACGCTGAGCTCGGCGCCGGTCTGGATATTCAGCGTCACGCCGTTGATGCTGTTGGTCAGCGAATTGGTATTGGAGCCGGTGGCGCAGGTCACCGTCGTACCTGCGGTAGTGCAGGCCGCAAACGCCGATCCGCTGGCCAGTGTGGCGGCCAAAGCCACCGCCAGCTGGTGCGCCCGCAATCGCGGCACCCGCCCTGCGCTGACCGCGCTTCCGCCGGGATTCCGGGCGACCTCCGAAGCAACCTGCATTACCCCAAGGGCACGATTGAAAACCAGACGGTAAATGCGGTTCATCGGTAAATCTCCATGAAAAGACCGGATGGCACAGCTGGCAGGTTTTTTGGAGACAATGCGGCCCACCCCGGCTCCCGATACGGAAACAAGGCTTGAAGGCATTAACTCCTGAAAATCTTCACATCTTCACGCCGTCGCACCCGGTGACAGGTACGACAGCGTGTCCCTCAAGGCGAAAACTCCCCGGTTTCGCCCGACGAATGGCGGCACTGTGCGACCGTCGGTGCCAGCGGCATGTGAATCACGCTCGTTATTTTCATGACGTACGTCAAATAAAACGGGCGGACAAAATGGTCTTGCCGAAAATGCATATACCTGCTGGAAGCGGAGATTCCTTTCCCCGCCATAAGTAAATCATTCAGCTGCTCGAGAGTTTCATCAGCACCAGGCCGGAAACGATCAGCACCGCTGCACCGATCCGCATCGGGCTGACCTGCTCGCCGAGGAACACGATGCCAACCACGAACGCACCGACCGCGCCGATGCCGGTCCAGATCGTATAGGCGGTGCCCAGCGGCAGGCTGCGCATGGCCACCGCCAGCAACCAGAAGCTGGCGATCATGCCGACGATCGTGACCACGGTGGGGGTGAGCTTGGTGAAGCCTTCGGACTGCTTCATGGACACGGCCCAGACGATTTCCAGCAGGCCGGCGAACAACAGATAGATCCAGGCCATGACGGCCCTCCTCTTGGTAGGGCCAGGCCGTCCTGGTCTTTGATTCCCGATGTGGGGGAGGCCGTTCCTCCTGGCCGGCATTCTAGCAACGGCGGGTGGCCCGGGCCGCCACGGGCGGGAACGGGTTACAGCGGATTCAGCGCGTGAAGCTGGCGTCGATGCACCTGCCTGCGCTAGACTACGCGTCTGCCATCGGCCAGCCGATGCGCAGTCCGGCTGTGGTCTCTGGCGCATCGCGCGCTGCTTCCCCTGGTCCGTGAACTGGCTGCCCTCCGGGCGGCCGACGTCTCTATGGTGGCCCCGTCGGCCCCTCGCGACGCTAGGTCGAAAACCCCGCCAGGGCCGGAAGGCAGCAACGGTATCGATCGACGCGGGCGCCGAGGTCAGCCGGCGGGGCCATCGCCTTTTCCGGCGACGCCCCGCCCCTGGCAGGTGCCACCCCTGGTTGGCGCCCTTCGCCGGACATGGCCCGGTCCTACCGTGCCTCGGGCGTGCCCTGGTGGAACAGCATGCGCCATCCATCCCCGTGCCGGCGCCACAGCGAGCTGCGCAGCACCCAGCCTTGCGGCTGGCCGTCGAGGTAATGGCGGCTGCGATAACGCACCTGGGCCAGACCGTCGGCCAACAACCACACCGCGTACTGTTCCGATTCGATCAGCACCTGCGCGCGCTCCAACGGGATCTCCTGCAAGGCTGCATCACGGCCGTAGCATTGCCCGGAACTGCCGATCTCGCTGAAATCCTCGTCCAGCAATGCGTCAAGGCGCTCAGGATCGGCCCGCACCGCAGGCGCATGCAGCGCGCGCTCCAGCACCTCCAGTCCGGCGGCCAGCGCCGCGTCGGCGGGCAGGCCGGCACCGCTCACGGCGGATCCTGCGCCAGCACGTGCGGTGCAGTCGGGGTTGCCAGCGGCACGCACTGCCCCGGCTGCGCCACGCGGTGGCCGCGCGCGGCCAGCGCCACACCATCAGCCACGCTGGCGTAGTGGTAGAGCATCATCCGCGCCTGCAGTTCCGCGCTGTACTCGCGCTCCAGGTCGTCCACACCGGTATGCGACGGATTGCCGTGCAGGCCGCAGTCGTGGGCGATCAGTTCGTTGTCATTGGCGAAGCGGGCCAGCATCTCCGGAATCGGCCGGGTATCACCACTCCAGGTCAGCGCGCCCTGCAGGCGCAGGCCGTAGGCCGTCTCCGGCCAGTGGTGGCGTACCGGGAATACTTCCAGGCGCACGCCCTCGTGCCAGAACGCCTCGCCCACCACGATCAACTGGAACGCATCCCAGAAGTTGGCACCGCCCTCGGCCAGCACGTTCGGGTAGTCACCGATGCGCTTGTGCAGCAGCGGCACCACGGTGGCAGGCACATACAGGCGCACCTTGCCGCGGCGCTGCGTGCTGAAGAAGGTATCGACGAACAGCCGCTCGAAACCGGCCACGTGATCCAGGTGCACATGGGTGACGAACAGTGCCTGCGGCATGTGCCCGTAGTGCGCCTTGAACGCGGTCAGGCCTTCGCCGCCGCAGTCGATCGTCAGCCATGGCCGCCCGTCCCGCTCGATCACCGACATCGGCGACCCCAGCTCGACCGCCGAGGCGTTGCCGACGCCGAGGAAACGCAACGACCAGCCCATCAGGTGCCCCGGTTCCAGGCCATGTCATAGGCGCGCCTCAGCCGCGCGTAGTCCTTCTGCACGTCCTCCACGCTGCGCTCGCCGCGCAGCTTGATCAGCGAGCGCAGCAGGCGCTTGAGGTTGCGTTCGCGCCAGGCGGTGGCCGGAATGCGGATCACCCCGCGGTCGAAGTCGATCAGCCAGCCATGGCCGTTGCCATCGAACAGGATGTTGTGCGCGTTGAGGTCGGCATGGTCCAGGCCGGCACGGTGAAAGCGGGCGATCAGCCGCCCGGTCTCTTCCCAGGGCGCGCCCCGTCCGGCGACCAGCGCACGGTCGGCCAGCGAGCGCACGCCCTCGATCCGCTCCATCAGGATTGCCGCCCGGTAGCGCAGGCCTTCGCGCATGTAGTACGCGGCGATCGGCCGGGGCACCGGCAGCTTCTTCTCGCGCAGGGCGCGCATCAGGCGGAATTCGGCAAAGCTCCGGGTCCGGTCCGAGCCACGCCAGAGGTACTGGTCATGGCTGATCTTCGCTGCCAGGCCGCCGCGCAGGTAGTGGCGCAGCACGCTGGCGCCGAACGGCGCATCGATGAACCAGGCGCTGCCGCGGCCGCCCTCGCCGACCGGCCGGGCCTTGCTTCCCCAGTGCTGGGGCGAGAACAGGCCAACCTCGGCTTGCCGCAGCCGCTCGCGGTCGAACAGAATGGCCCCGATGCCGCGACCCTCGCGGCATGGCGTCAGCGCTTCATTGGCGTCGAATGCGACCATTTCATTGAGTCTAACAACACATGGCATCAGCGTCCTCCTCCTTGTGCCTCCTGCGCCTGTCCGCACTCGGCGATGTCACCCACGTGGTGCCCCTGGTGCGCACCCTGCAGGCTGCGCGCCCGGACACGCCGATCCACTGGATCATCGACAAGGTCGGCCACAAACTGCTCGATGGCCTGCCCGGCGTCACCTTCCACGCCTACGACAAGAAGAGCGGCATGGCAGGGGTCAAGGAGCTGCGCAAACAGCTGCCACCGGGGCGTTTTGAAGCGCTGCTGCAGATGCAGGTGGCGTTCCGCGCCAACCTGCTGTCGGCGTTCATTCCCGCCGAGCGACGCATCGGCTACGACCGCAGCCGTTCCAAGGACCTGCACGGGCTCTTCATCAACGAGCGCATTCCCGACCGCCCCGGCGTCCATGTGCTGGATGCCATCGGCAGCTTCTGCGAGCCGCTGGGCCTGCGCCAGACCGAGGTCAGCTGGGACCTAGCCGTGCCCCAGTCCGCATATGACTGGGCCGCTGCGCAATGGCAGGACGATGGGCGCCCGGTGCTGATGATCTCGCCCTGTTCCAGCCACGTGCGCCGCAACTGGTATGCAGACCGCTATGCAGCCGTGGCCAACCACGCCGCGCAGCGTGGTTGGCAGGTGGTGCTGTGCGGTGGCCGCAGCGAACTGGAGCGCAGCATGGCCGATGCCATCCAGGCGCAGCTGCAGACTCCCGCACTGGACCTGGTCGGCAAGGACACGCTCAAGCAGCTGCCGGCCCTGCTGGCCCGCGCCAACCTGGTGATGACCCCGGACTCGGGCCCGATGCACATTGCCAACGCGATGGGTGCCAAGGTGCTGGGCCTGCATGCGGCCAGCAACCCGAACCGCAGCGGCCCGTACTCGGACCGCCGCTACTGCGTGGACCGCTACGACGATGCCGCGCGCAAGTACCTGGCCAAGCAGGCCGCCGATCTGAAATGGGGCACCAAGATCGAGTTCGACGATGTGATGGAACTGATCACTGTCGAAGACGGCATTGCGGCTTTCGAGCGCTACGTGGCCGATCATCTGGGGTGATTGGCCGGCCGAACGTTGGCCTGCGCCCTGCGGTTTCATCCACGCGTGGCGTGGACCTCCCCCTTTTGGCCGCCGGGATTACGCGCGCTGCGCGTAATCCTGGTAGGACTTCTCTTCCACGTACGCCGAGCCCAGCGCCAGGTTGATCGCCTTCTTGATGCGCGCACGCTCGTCGTTGCGCAGGTAGACGCTGCGCGCCAGGTCGACGAAGCCCTGGTCGAACGCCTGCGCCTTTTCCTTCAGGCGGATGTCGTCCTCGATGTCCCACAGCTGCTCGTTGACCGCCTTCAGCTCGGCACGCAGCTTGGCGATGTCCTTCACCGCCGCCGGGTGCGCCATCCAGGTCTGCTCCAGCGCCGACAGCTCCCTGCGCACGTTGGCCAGCTTGCCCTCGTCGCTGATGCGCTCGGACTTGATCTGCAGGATCGAGATCTTGTCCAGCAGCTCGCCGAAGGACACGGGGACAAGGATTTCAGCGCTCATGGGGGAAGGCTCCAGCAGGTGATGCATACATGGTAACCCGCGCGGCGCAAACGCTGCGCCCCGTCGCCTGCAGGGTCAGCCGAGCGCGATGACTGGGGGAGATCCCCCCGCAGCTGCGTTAGCGGTCTGGAGAGGCGGCCTGTCGCCCTCCTCGCCCGGCCAGTCCAACGGCCGAGCGCGCGCGACCCGCCCTGCCCAGGCTGCAACGTGTTGAAACCACGCCGCATCAGCGTGTTCATGCAGCGAAAAAGGGGCGGCAACCGCACTTCACTCCTTTCCGTGGAACTCCGCATGCATCGATATCCCGCCCTCCCCACCCGTCGCGCCACCGTCCTCGGCAGTGCCCTTGTTGCACTTCTCGGCATCGCTGCCGCGCCGCAGGCCCATGCCAGTGCCTTCCATGTGAATGGAGACACGCTCTACTACACCGGCAACGTGCTGGCGACCGATCCGCAGACGCTGGAGGCCTACATCCTGGCCGCGCAGGCCCGTGGTACGCCGCTGCGCCAGGTGGTGTTCCGCAACTCGCCGGGCGGGGCCGCCTCCGGTGGCGTGGGCATGGGCGCCATCATCCGCCAGCATGGGCTGGATACCGTGCTGGACGGCGGCTGCTACTCGGCCTGCGCCGACGCCTTCGTTGCCGGCGTGAAGCGCAAGGTCACGCAGTTCGGCCTGCTGCCAGCGCACGGCAACTACACGGAGACGGTGCTGGGCATCCATGGCGAATCCGGCCCGAACGGCCCTACCCCGTACCCGGGGCAGGACAAGTACATCAAGTACTACCGGGACATGTTCGGCCCGACCGACTTCGCGGTCATCGAAGCGCGCATCGTCCAGGCGCACTATGAACTGACCCAGCAGTCGGGCTTCCTGCGCTACTTCGACCCGAACGTGGCGGCCGTGGCCACGCGCTTCTGCCCGACCCGCGACCAGAGCGCGGCAGGCAACTGCACCGCGTATCCCGGTGTCACCTTCTACAGTGATCGCGTCGTTACCGAAGCCGGTTACGTCCAGCCCGGCGACGTGCTCTCCATCGACAAGGACGTGAGCGGAGACCTCAATCCGAACCTGGCCGTGCGCGGCCGTTACACCAATGCACTGGCCAACCTGCGCTACTTCCAGCAATCGGCCCCGGACATCCGGCTGGACGACGCCTTCGGCGTGATCCGCATCGGCAAGGGCGGCGTCTGGTCGCTGGATTCCGCCTCAGCCGCGCAGTATGTAGTGGCCGATGGTGGCACGCTGCGCCTGCAGCAGAATGGCTGGATCCACCACGCCGAAGCCATCGGCGCCCGCAATGGCGGACGCATCGAACTGCAGCAGGGCGCACTGCGCAGCCTGACCGTGATCGAACGCGGCGGCGTGCTGACCGGCAACGGCTCATTGAACGCCACGATCGACATCAACGACGGCGGCACGCTCGCACCGTCCGGCATCGTCATGCGCCCCTACTCGCTGGAAGCACTCGCACCCGGTGGCGACGACGTGTTCACCAGCGAGCGCTTCCGGATCGGCAAGGGCCGCTACATCAACCTCAAGGACGGCGCGAACCTGGCCTTCCAGGTCGACAGCCAGCGCACCGCGCCGGCACTCACGCTGGAAGAAGCCCGCTACTTCCTGGTCGATGAAGACCCGCAGGCGGGTGACTACAACCTGTTCGGCAACATCAACCGCGCCGTGCTGAGCATTGCCCCCAGCGCCAGGCTGACACTGGACGTCAAGCAGGCGTTCTTCCCGGCCGGGCAGCAGAACCACCTGGTCGGGACCCAGGTGGATGCCAGCGCCCTGCAGCTGCCCGTCGCCCCCTGCGGCCCGTCGAACGGTGAGTACGCTGGCCTGTGGTGCCGCACCGCTACGCCCGACACCCTGACCCGCGCAGCGCCGGTGTCGGACTTCATCGAAGGGCGCTTCCAGTACGTCGAGCGTAGTGGCGAGGCCGGCAGCGCGGTGGACCTCACCGCGCCCGGCGCGGTATTCCGCCCCCGCCACAATTCACTGCTCAGCTTCGCGGTCAACCAGACCGGCAGCGGCATCTGGTTGACCGCCAATCCCTCCTTCGACGACACCCGGCTGTTCGGCAATGCGCAATCCGGCGACGGCCTGGGCATTGCGCTGCAGCAGGCGGCCGCACAACGCACGCCGTCGATGAGCGGACTGCTCGGCGCCCTGCAGTTTGCTGACCGCGATGACATCACGCGCCAGGCGGGATCGCTGCGCGGTGACGCGCATGCCAGCCTGCGCCTGGCCGACAACGCATTGATCGGCAGCATCGGCAATGTCGTGCAGCAGCATCAGGCCGCTTCGCGCAGCGGTGGCGATGCCGATGGCCTGGCGGCACAGGCCGCGCAGGCGGCCTCGACGCAATCGGCGATGACCGGCAATCGCCTGTTCAACCAGCTGGCGATGCACCTGGTCGCACCGGCAGATGCGGGCAGTGATGCGGGCGACGCCGGACGCAACCGCAGCTTCTGGGCGCGGGGGTTCGGCAGCCACGGCCGGATCGACGCTGACGGTGGCGTCGCCGGCCTGAGCCACACCATCGGCGGCATCGCGCTTGGTGCCGATACCCGCCTGGCAGACGACCGTGTGACACTGGGCGTGAGCCTTGCCGCGGCCGACATGTCGACCCGGTCCAGCGAAGGTGCAGGATTCAGCGGTGATGTCCGCGCGCTGGATATCGGCGGCTACGTGGACGCGCTCTATTCGCGCGGCTACCTGTCCGCCGCCGTCCGCTACACCGATCTTCGCCACGACACCCGTCGCAGCATCGAGGGCATTGAAGGCCTGCAGGGACCGCTACGTGCGAAGTACAGCAACGACGCGATTTCCGCACGCGTGGAGCATGCGTTCTCGTTCACCACCGGCAACGGCGTGGTGATCCAGCCGCTGCTGCCGGTGATCGACTACACGCGCACCTCGGCCACGCGGTTCAATGAAGGCCAGGACGCGGCCGCACTGGTCGGCCGCAGTGGCAGCCTGGAGAGCATCCGGGTGGGCGCTGGCCTGCAGTTGTTCAAGACCTTCGACGGCAACAACGGCGAGCGCATCACCCCCCGTGCCCGCGTGGTCTGGCAGAAGGAGCTGGGCGATACCCAGGCCCGCTACAGCAACGGCTTCGCCGCCGCCCCGGACCTGCTGTTCAGTGCCAGCAGCCAGCCCGTCGGTGAGCAGGTCCTGGCCTGGAACCTGGGCGTGACCAGCCGTGCCAGCAAGCGCCTGTCGGTGATGGTTGATTACGTGGGCGAACGGCGCGACGGCCAGACCCAGAACGGCATACAGCTGGGGCTGGGCTACACGTTCTGAGCACACGCCATTCGCACAGGGCATCGGTCCCCGCCCTGTGCGAATGACCTTGCCTTCCACGCCGTGCGTGAATCCACACCCCATGTGGATGGCCGTCCCTCCCACGCCACGCATGGATGGCCTTCCCGGTAGATCCACGCCACGCGTGGATTGCCCACAGGCGTGACATGGAATCGTCGGGTGGAACAAGCCCCTCTGTTGAGGGGCTGCCCCGACAGGGGCGGGGAGAGGCAGGCAAGGGGAGGGGCCCACGCGTTGCCACGCAACGTGTGGGGCGACGCGCGAAACGCGCGTCGTGTCCCGCGCCAGATAAAAGAAAAGGGCTGCCTTTCGGCAGCCCTTTTCTTTTATCTGGCGGAGAGGGGGGGATTCGAACCCCCGAGGCGCTATAAACGCCTGCCTGATTTCGAGTCAGGTACATTCAACCACTCTGCCACCTCTCCGGGTGGTCCCCGGCGGACCGGGGACGCGCATCATACGAGGAAGTGAGGCCGACGACAAGTGATTCCGGCCAACGAAGTGAAAATTTCCTGGACGCATGCCTTGCCGGATGCCTGCGGCCACCCGATGATGCCTGTCTCCCCCGGCAATACCCCGCCCTGCCCACCATGATCGAATTCGGACACCTCACCCACCCCGGCATGCGCCGCGAGCTCAACGAGGACACCTACTACGGTGACAGCGAGCTGGCCCTGTGGCTGGTGGCCGACGGCATGGGCGGGCATGCCTGCGGCGAAGTGGCCAGTGCACTGGCGCGCGAAACCATCGTGCGCGAAATCCGCCGCGGCGCACCGCTGGCACAAGCCATCCGCACTGCCGACGAAGAGATCATCCGCGCCTCGCGCCGGCGCAACGACACGTTGCCGATGGGCACCACCGTGGTCGCCGCGCGTGTGCAGGGCAACCGCTATGAAGTGGCCTGGGTCGGCGACAGCCGCGCCTACCTGTGGCGCGACGGCCAGCTGGCGCAGCTCAGCCAGGACCACAGCGTGGTGCAGGAACTGGTCGCACAGGGCAACCTGACCGCCGAGCAGGCCCGCGCGCATCCGCACCGCAACGTGGTCACCCAGGCACTGGGCGTGACTGATCCGGCCCACCTGAACGTGGCTACGACCAGCGGTGAGCTGCGCCCGGGCATGCAGCTGCTGCTGTGCAGTGACGGTCTCACCGAGGAAGTGGATGACCGCGGCATCGCCCGCACCCTGGCATTCGAAGATGCCAGCGCGCAGGAATGCGTGGATACGCTGGTCGCCGCCGCACTCGACGGCGGTGGCCGCGACAACATCAGCGTGATCCTGGTGCGCTGCCATTAACCGGTAGAGCCACGCCGTGCGTGGAGGCGGTAGTGCCGGCCGCTGGCCGGCTCACCCGGGGAACCTCGTATCAGGACGATGCCGGCCAGCGGCCGGCACTACCTCGATGTATTACGCGCTGGCGGGCTCTTCCACCTTCGGGCCATCCCACAGTGCGTGGCCGGCCTTCTTGCGCAGCCGTTCCAGCCGCGCAGCGTGCGCTTCCAATTCCGACGGCGTAGCCACCACGCGCGGACGCGGCAGCAGCTTGCTGGTATCGAAAGCCTGCAACGCCGCGCCGGCACCGCCGCCGTCGTCATCGCCCAGGCCGAAGCCGATCTCTTCCTGGCCCGAGGTCAGTGCGATATAGACATCGCCAAGGATCTGCGCATCGAGCAGGCCGCCGTGCAGCGCACGGTGCGAATTGTCCACGCCCAGCCGCTTGCACAGCGCATCCAGCGAGTTGCGCTGGCCCGGGAAGCGCTCGCGCGCCATCGCGAGGGTATCGATCACCGTACAGCGGTCGGCGATCTTTCCGTACTGCGGCCCCAGCAGCGACAACTCGTTGTCGAGGAAGCCGAGGTCGAACGCCGCGTTGTGGATGATCAGCTCGGCGCCATCGATGAACGCCAGGAACTCATCGGCAATCTGCGCGAATTCAGGCTTGTCATCGAGGAACTCCAGGGTCAGGCCGGTGACTTCCTGCGCGCCCTGTTCGAACTCGCAGTCCGGCTTGATGTACTGGTGGTAGTTGTTGCCGGTCGGGCGGCGCTTGAACAGCTCCACGCAGCCGATTTCGACGATGCGGTTGCCCTTCTTCCACTCCAGGCCGGTGGTTTCGGTATCGAGGATGATCTGACGCATGGGCTCAGTTTACCGGGCTGGAGTCGCGGACCTGGATCGCCGCGTTGCGGGCCAGGGTATCCACCCGCTCATTGTCCGGGTCGCCGGAGTGCCCCTTCACCCAGCGCCAGTCGATCTGGTGCCGCAGCGTGGCCGCGTGCAGGCGCTCCCACAGCTCGCGGTTCTTCACCGGATCACCGCCGGCAGTCTTCCAGTTCTTGCGGATCCAGCCGGGCATCCACTGGGTCAGGCCCTGCCGCACGTACTGCGAGTCGGTGTAGAGCACGATGTTGCACGGCTCGGTCAGCGTCTCCAGCCCGGAAATGGCCGCCATCAGCTCCATCCGGTTGTTGGTGGTGTGCGCCTCACCGCCACTGAGCTCGCGCTCGTGGCCCTTGTAGCGCAGCAACGCGGCCCAGCCGCCGGGGCCGGGATTGCCGAGGCAGGATCCGTCGGTGTGGATTTCGATGGTTTTCAATACAGCTCCAGAATCAGGTAGCAACGGTGCCGTGCCAGCGCACCGGCAACGGTTTCGGCCCGGGCAGGGCCAGCGTGCGTTTTTCCGCATGGAACAGGCAGGCCGCGCGCAATGGCGCCCAGCCCCCCGCACGACGGCTGCCGGCACCGCGCCAGAGCGGGCCGAGGTAGCGCATATCGTCGCACTCCAGGCCATGGCGGCCGAGCAGCAGGCGGATCCGCTGTGGCGTACGCACCACCAGCCCATGCTGCCGCCAGTGCGTGCGGTACGGGCTGAACGGGTTGAGGCTGCTCAGCCACAAATGCCCGCCCGGCATCAGTACGCGCTCGCACTCGTCGAGCAGCTGGTCGGCATCGCCTGTGGTGACATGCTGCAGCACGATCGCATTGACGCTCTCGTTGGCCAGGGGCAAGGGCAGCCCGCAGCGGGTATCGCCGTCATAGCCCGGCCCCTGCCGGTACAGGCGCAGGCCGCGCCCACCCAGCTGCGCATCCTCCAGCCAGGCCGCACTCGGTGCGATCCACAACCAGGGTTGCGCGGGCAGCACCGACAGCTGCGGAAGCAGCAACTGCCGTTCCAGAACGCGCAGGGCCGCCGCTGGCTCACTGTCGAACCACGGGGTCTGGCTCGCTTGACGGGTGCTCTGCAGCGCGGGCATGGTCCAATTCTATGCGACTGACTGCCCTGCCCGCATTTGCGGATAACTACATCTGGACGCTGATCGACGACGATGGTGCCGCCGTGGTCGTTGACCCCGGCGACGCCGCGCCGGTGCTCGCGCTGGCCGATCAGGGCCTGCGCGTGGATACGATCCTGCTCACCCACCACCACGACGACCACATCGGTGGCGTGCCTGCCCTGAAAGCGCGTTTTCCCGATGCGCGGGTGATCGCGCCTGTCGAAGAGCGCATTCCCACGGCGACCGAGCGGGTCGGCGAAGGTGAACGCGTTCAGGCACTGGGCCGGACGTTCCACGTACTATCCGTGCCCGGGCATACCCGCAGCCACATCGCGTTTCACACTGCTGAACATCTTTTCAGTGGAGATTCGTTGTTCAGCCTGGGCTGTGGACGTCTGTTCGAAGGTACGCCGTCCCAGCTGCTGGCATCGATGCGCAAGCTGGGTACCTTGCCCGCGCAACTGCTGCTTTGTTGCGCCCACGAGTACACCGTGTCAAATGCCGTCTTCGCGCGGCATGTCGACCCCGCCAACGCTGCCCTGTGGCAGCGCCAAGAGGAGGCTTTGGCCATGCGCCGCGATGACCGTTCCACCCTGCCGGTAACCCTGGCCAACGAATTCGACTGCAATCCCTTCCTGCGTGTGCACGCGGCGCCGATCCGTGCGTCGGTGTCGGCACACCTGGGCCGTGACGTCGTTGACGACGTCGACGTGATGGCCGGTCTCCGGCACTGGAAAGACGGCTTCCGCGCATGATGCGCCGAAGTCTGCCGCTGGCCCTGGGCCTTGCCCTGGGGCTGGCCGGAACCGCGGGCGCACAGTCGCTGGGCGCCGGCATCAGCCAGAACCTGACCGCTGCCGCGGCCCTGCCGCTGGACCCGTCCGCGCTGCCAGCGGCCTCGGTGCGCAATGGCCAGGAGATCTTCACCAGCTTCCGCGACGGCCTGGCCGAACCCAGCTGCGACGCCGAGGCCACCAGCCCGCGCTGGCAGAAGCAGTTCGCCCACGCCCCCTCGCGCCTGGCCAACCAGGATGACGATGCGCTGGTGCTGTTCGGCTACGTGGTCGAAGAGCTGCGCAAGGCCGACCTGCCCACCGAATTCGCGCTGATTCCCTTCGTGGAAAGCGGCTACCGGCCCAATGCCCGCAACGGCAGCGGCCCGACCGGCCTGTGGCAGTTCATCGCCACCACCGCGCGCAACCACCGCGTGCCGATGGCCAACGGCTATGACGGCCGCCTGTCGGCGGTCGATTCCACCCAGGCCGCAGTGCGTTACCTGAAGACCCTGCACGGCATGTTCGGCGGCGACTGGCGCCTGGCCACCATGGCCTACAACGCCGGCGAGTACCGCGTGCTGCAGTCCATGCGCAAGGCTGGCATGAACGCGCAGAACGCCAAGCCTTCGGCGTTGCCCGGCCTGTCGCCGGTCACCCATGCCTACGTCGAGAAGCTGCATGCCCTGGCGTGCGTGCTGGAAGACGTGGAAGACCAGCCCGGCGTGATGGCCTCGCTGGACCGCACCGTGCCGGTGCTGAAGGACCACACCCTGCCTGCGGGCACCAGCGTGCAGCAGTGGGCCGCACAGCGCGCCCTGGACCCGGCCAGGATCGCCCGCCTCAACCCGGCCCTGGCCTCCGGTGGCCGACCCTCGGGCACCACCCGCGTGCTGG
This sequence comes from Stenotrophomonas sp. YJH_SMC_21, assembly GCF_059369555.1. NCBI lineage: Bacteria > Pseudomonadati > Pseudomonadota > Gammaproteobacteria > Lysobacterales > Lysobacteraceae > Stenotrophomonas > Stenotrophomonas sp. YJH_SMC_21. The sequence continues at coordinate 106,255 of NZ_JCAFSU010000006.1, read as the reverse complement.
CACCGGTCTCGGCCGCAAATGCGACGGTAACGGAGGCAGCGACCGCGCTGGTCGCCAGCGCCGCACCGGTGGCGGCCGCTGTACCCGCGCCGCAGGCCACCAGGACCGTCGCCGCGATCGCCGACCGCCCGCGCAGCCGCCGCCACACCGTGCGTGATGGCGAGTCGGCCTGGACCATCGCCCGCCGCTACGGCATGCCGGTGAAGGCCCTGCTGTCGCTGAACGGCCTGAGCGGCAGCAGCGTGCTGAAGCCTGGCGCGGTACTGCGCGTCGAGGACTGACGCGCAGGCCAGGCGCCTCCCCATGTAGAGCCGAGCCCATGCTCGGCTTTTTTCTTGCCTGCGACTTCTCGGCATTCATGGCAAGCCGAGCGTGGGCTCGGCTCTACAGTTCAATTTCCAGCAACGCTCCAACAAAAAAGGCCCGGCAATGCCGGGCCTTTCTCGTCCTGCCCGCCGCGAGGCTTACAGGTTCGCTTCGGTGGTCTGGATCACGAACTTCTTGCGCATCGCCTCAACGTAGGCCTTGGCCGCAGCCATGCCATCGATCTGGCTCAGCTGGTCCTTCAGCTGCTTCTGCTGCTCGGCGGTCACTTCCTTCACGTCGCCCGGGTTCACCTTGTTCACCGCGAACAGCAGCGCGTGGCCGTTGACGTCGACCTTGCCGTAGCTCGGCTTGCCATCGGCCGGCACCGGCGCACTGAAGATCGCGCGGTTGATTTCCGGGGTCGGCACCGGCTGGCTGCGCGGCAGGCCCGGCATCGGGCTCAGCTGCAGCTTCTCGCTGGCCGCCAGCGACTGCAGGGTGGCGCCCGCCTTCAGCTTGGCCAGCACGGCATCGGCCGCCTTGTCGCTGGCCTGGCGCTGGCGGTCGGCACGGATCGCGGCGATCACCTGCTCGCGGGCCTTGTCCAGCGGCATGGCCTGTTCCGGGGTGTGCGCGGCCACGCGGATGACCACACTGTGGTTGGTCGCGCCGCCCAGAGCGATCGGGTCGCTGGCGGTCCCGTCCTGCACCAGCACGTCGGAGAACGCGGCACGCAGCACGGCCGGGTCAGCGGCGATGCCACTGGCGGTGGCACGGGTGATCGGGCCCAGGGTCTGCAGCGGCAGGTTCACTTCCTTGGCCGCAGCAGCCAGATCGCTCGGGCTCTTGTTGATGGCGTCGACCAGACGGCCGGCCAGTTCGTTGAAGCCGCGCTCGCCGTCGGCCTTCAGCTGCTCGGCAGCCAGCGTGTCACGCACTTCCTCGAAGGACTTGCCCTGGCCGCCACGGACCGCAGCAACCTTGATGATGTGATAGCCGAACTCGGTCTTGACCGGACCAATCACGTCACCGGCCTTGGCAGCGAACAGCGCATCTTCGAACGGCTTGACCATCGCGCCGCGTTCGACCCAACCCAGGTCACCACCCTGGCCCTTCGAACCCGGGTCTTCCGAGTTGGCCTTGGCCAGTGCAGCGAAGTCGGCGCCGGCAGCCTTGGCTTCGGCGGCAATCTTGTTCGCCTTGGCTTCGGCACCGTCGCCGGTGATCAGGATATGCGAGGCCTGGCGCTGCTCCGGCGTGGTGAACTTCGCCTTCTCGTCTTCATAGCGCTTGCGCAGGGTGGCTTCGTCGGCGGCGGTCGGTGCCGGCAGGTTCGCACCATTGATCTCGACGTACTCGAGCGAAACGCTCTCGGCCTGGCGGAAGTCCTTGCCATGGCTGTCGTACCACTGCTTGATCTGCGCGTCGGTCACCGGCGCGGTATCGGCCGGCACTTCCGGCAATGCGGCGAGTTCGACATCGCGGGTCTCGCCCAGCAGCTTCAGCAGGCGCTCGGTCTCGGACTGGGTAACGAAGCCCGAGTTCTGCAGGCCCGACGGGATCACCGACTGCTGCAGGCTCTCACGCACCAGTTCCTGGAACTGGGTCGGCGTGCGCGGCGGATTGCCACCGGCAAGCGCCAGGCGGTAGTTGTTCTCGTTGAACTTGCCGTTCGAATCGAGGAAGGCCGGGATGGTGGCGATGTACTCGCGCACCGCGCCATCGCCGATCACGACACCGGCCTGCTCGCCGACCAGGCGCACGACCTGTTCGTCGATCAGCTGATCGAGCACGGCCAGCTTGTTTTCAGTGCTTTCAAACGCGCGCGGGTCGAAGTTCTCGCCCTGCTGCTGGCGCTCACGCATGCGCTCCTGCTCGAAGCGGGTGCGGAAATCCTGCGCGCTGATCTCATGGTGCTGCCACAGCATGCGCACCGGCCACCACGACGGTGCCGAACGCCACCAGGTCGGCGGCGCGGAAACCTTGGCCACGTTCTGTGCGCCAACGCCACCGAGGTAGCTGTTGTCGATCACGAACAGGAACGGAATCATCAGCAGCCCCAGGATCACGGTGACGATCCAGCCTGAGGTCTTGTCGCGGAGTTTCTGCAGCATGGTGAGGAATCACAAGGCCTGATTGGCGAGCCCGGCAGTGTAACCCGCTTCGTCGCAGGGACCAAAAGCAGCACCGGCGTGGCCTGCGCACCGCTTCCGACGGCACAAAGAAAAAGCCCCCGGCTTGCGCCGAGGGCTTTTAGAGTTGGCGGAGCGGACGGGACTCGAACCCGCGACCTCCGGCGTGACAGGCCAGCATTCTAACCAGCTGAACTACCGCTCCGCGCTGAAACTTTGCAGGCGCCCAGTATATCCGAAGACTCCCTGGAAACCCAGCCCGATGAACACTTTTTTCAAAGTTTTTTCACAGGGACTTAAGAATTCTGCAATGGCGGAGCGGACGGGACTCGAACCCGCGACCTCCGGCGTGACAGGCCAGCATTCTAACCAGCTGAACTACCGCTCCGTTCTTGCAAAACCTTTCGCCTTCTTCCCGAACCTTCCGGGGAGAAGACAAGGCCCCCGGCTTCAGGCCGGGTGCCTCGATGTAGTGGCGGAGCGGACGGGACTCGAACCCGCGACCTCCGGCGTGACAGGCCAGCATTCTAACCAGCTGAACTACCGCTCCGCATTGTTGCTTTTTTTGCTTTCCAGCCGGCCTGGACCGGGAAGAAAACAAAGCCTCCAGCTTTTGGCCGGAGGCCTCGTTGAATGGCGGAGCGGACGGGACTCGAACCCGCGACCTCCGGCGTGACAGGCCAGCATTCTAACCAGCTGAACTACCGCTCCACACTCAAACATTTACCGCGGTGCTGTGGTGGGTGCTGAGGGTTTCGAACCCCCGACCCTCTCCGTGTAAAGGAGACGCTCTACCGCTGAGCTAAGCACCCCAGCGAGCCGCTTAGTTTACAGCATCCTTCAGGGCCTTGCCAGCCTTGAACGACGGATTCTTCGAAGCAGCGATCTTGATGGTGTCGCCGGTCTTCGGGTTGCGGCCGGTGCGTGCAGCACGGTCGCGGACCTGGAAGGTACCGAAGCCAACCAGGGTGACCGCATCGCCGTCCTTCAGCGCCTTGGTGATGGCAGCAACGACGGCATCGACAGCGCGGCTGGACTCGGCCTTGGTCAGGTCGGCAGCTTCAGCAACGGCATCGATCAATTCGGTCTTGTTCATTCTCTACAACTCCTTTGGCGGTGGGTTCCGCTTATTCGACAGGGAAGCAACCGCATGCCTTCTGCATGCGGCCACCATGTGGAAACGGTTCGCCGATTCAGTCATCGCTGACAGCGATCACTCATTCGCGAGTGCTGCTTTTATACCAGTGGCCCTACCCCCACGCAAGCTGGAAAGCCAGCAATGACGCGGGTTTCGGGCCATTGGACAGCGCGCGTCAATGCTTGACGCGCGCGCTTCCACTCGGTTTGGCCTTGCTGCGCACCGTGACACGCTGCGCACTCTTGCGCGCCTTCTTCGGTGCCAACGGACGCTCCAGCGCCAGGTCCAGGACCTCTTCGATGTACTTCACCGGGACGATCTTCAGATCGCGGGTGACGTTGGCCGGAATGTCGGCCAGGTCCTTGCGGTTCTCTTCCGGGATGATGACCGTGCGGATGCCGCCACGCAGTGCCGCCAGCAGCTTTTCCTTCAGGCCACCGATGGCGGTGACGCGACCACGCAGGGTGATCTCGCCGGTCATCGCCACATCGGCACGCACCGGCACCCTGGTCAGCATCGACACCAGCGAGGTGACCATTGCCGCACCGGCGCTCGGGCCGTCCTTCGGGGTGGCGCCATCGGGCACGTGCAGGTGCACGTCGTGCTTCTGCAGGAAGTCGCTGTCGATGCCGAAGCCGACCGCGCGCGAACGCACCACCGACAGCGCCGCTGAAGCCGATTCCTTCATCACGTTGCCGAGCTGGCCGGTCAGGATCAGCTGGCCCTTGCCCGGCACCAGCGTCGATTCGATCTGCAGCAGATCGCCGCCCACCTCGGTCCAGGCCAGGCCGGTGACCAGGCCGATCTCGTTCTCTTCCTCGGCACGGCCGAAGTCGAAGCGACGCACGCCCAGGTACTTGTCCAGGTTCTTGCTGGACACGCTCACCAGCGCCTTCTTCTTCGCGCCCTTCTTCGCCTTGGCCGGCTGCGGGCCGGCCAGCGCGATCTCCTTCACCACCTTGCGGCAGATCTTGGCGATCTCGCGTTCCAGGTTGCGCACGCCCGATTCGCGCGTGTAGTAGCGCACGATGTCCTGGATGGCATCGCTGCCGATCTCCAGCTCTTCCGGCTGCAGGCCGTTGGCCTTGACCTGCTTGGGCACCAGGTAGCGGGTGGCGATGTTGAGCTTCTCATCCTCGGTGTAGCCGGGGATGCGGATCACTTCCATGCGGTCCAGCAGCGGGCCGGGAATGTTGAGCGAGTTCGAGGTGGCCACGAACATCACTTCGGACAGGTCCAGGTCCACTTCCAGGTAATGGTCGTTGAACGCGTTGTTCTGCTCCGGGTCGAGCACTTCCAGCAGCGCCGAAGACGGATCGCCACGGAAGTCCATCGACATCTTGTCGATCTCGTCGAGCACGAACAGCGGGTTCTTGCTGCCGACCTTGTTGAGGTTCTGCACGATGCGGCCCGGCATCGAACCGACGTAGGTACGACGGTGGCCACGGATCTCGGCCTCGTCGCGCACGCCGCCCAGCGACATGCGCACGAACTTGCGGTTGGTGGCCTTGGCGATGGACTGGCCCAGCGAGGTCTTGCCCACGCCCGGCGGCCCGACCAGGCACAGGATCGGGCCCTTCATCTGCTTCACGCGCGACTGTACCGCCAGGTATTCAAGGATGCGTTCCTTGACCTTCTCCAGGCCGTAGTGATCGGCGTCGAGGGTGTCCTGCGCAGCCTTCAGGTCCTTGCGCACCTTGCTGCGCTTCTTCCACGGCACGCCCAGCAGCCACTCCAGGTAGTTGCGCACCACCGCGGCTTCGGCCGACATCGGCGACATCTGCTTGAGCTTGTTCAGTTCGTTGCGCGCCTTGGCTTCAACGGCCTTCGGCATGCCGGCTTCGGCGATCTTGCGGGCCAGCTCTTCCAGCTCGCCCGGTGCGTCGTCCAGGTCACCCAGTTCCTTCTGGATGGCCTTCATCTGTTCGTTGAGGTAGTACTCGCGCTGGCTCTTCTCCATCTGCGACTTCACGCGGCCGCGGATGCGCTTCTCCATCTGCTGCACGTCGATCTCGCCGTCGACCAGGCCGACCAGCATTTCCAGGCGGTCGCCCACGGCCAGCGTTTCCAGCAGGCGCTGCTTGTCGGCCAGGCGCACGCTGATGTGCGCGGCGATGGTGTCGGCCAGGCGCGCCGGCTCATCGATGCCCGACAACGTCTGCAACAGCTCCGGCGGCAGCTTGCGGTTGGTCTTGACGTACTGCTCGAACAGCGACATCAGCGAGCGGGCGATGGCCTCGACCTCGCGCGCTTCGCGCTCGTCAGTGGCCTCGATCTCCACCGCCTGGCCGTGCAGCGAGCCGTTGCGCTCGTCGACGTGGGTGACCTGTACGCGCGACAGTCCTTCGACCAGCACCTTGATGGTGCCGTCGGGCAGCTTCAGCAGCTGCAGCACCTGCGCCAGCGTACCGACCTGGTAGAGGTCGGCCGCATGCGGGTCGTCGGTTTCGGCCGACTTCTGCGCCAGCAGCAGGATGCGCTTGTCCGCCTCCATTGCCTGTTCGAGCGCGTGCATGGACTTGTCACGGCCGACGAACAGCGGGATGACCATGTGCGGGAACACCACTACGTCGCGCAGCGGCAGGACCGGCAGGTCGAGGGTTTCACTTGGGGAACGGGCCATGGGGGCTCCAGGGAAGGGGGAAAACCGCCTCCGGGAGGGCATCTTCCGGAGACAAAAAAAGCCGATGGCCCCGTTATGGGGCCATCGGCTTTCAGATGCAAGGCATTCCTTGAAAATCCTTTCCAATCAACAACCTGGAAGGATCACTCGGCGCCTGCGGCCTTCTGTTCAGGGGCCGCTGGGGTCTGGTAGATCAGGTACGGCTCTGACTTGTGCTCGATCACCGACTCGTCCACCACCACCTTGCTGACGTTTTCCTGCGACGGCAGGTCGTACATGGTGTCCAGCAGGACCGATTCGACGATGGTGCGCAGGCCGCGGGCACCGGTCTTGCGCTTGAGCGCCTTGCGGGCAATGGCCGACAACGCGTCCGGGCGGAACTCCAGCTCGACGTTCTCCATCTCGAACAGCTTCTTGAACTGCTTGGTGATGGCGTTCTTCGGCTCGGTCAGGATCTTGATCAGGGCCGGCTCGTCCAGCTCCTCCAGGGTCGCCACCACCGGCAGGCGGCCGACGAACTCGGGAATCAAGCCGAACTTGATCAGGTCTTCCGGCTCGACTTCGGCCAGCACCTTGCCCACTTCCTGCTTGCGCTCGCTGCTCTTCACCTTGGCGCCGAAGCCGATGCTGCCGACGTCGGTGGAACGGGCCTGGATCACCTTGTCCAGCCCGGCGAACGCGCCGCCGCAGATGAACAGGATGTTCTTGGTGTCCACCTGCAGGAATTCCTGCTGCGGGTGCTTGCGGCCGCCCTGCGGCGGAACGCTGGCCACGGTGCCTTCGATCAGCTTCAGCAGGGCCTGCTGCACGCCTTCGCCGGACACATCGCGGGTGATCGACGGGTTCTCGCTCTTGCGCGAGATCTTGTCGATTTCATCGATGTAGACGATGCCCTGCTGCGCCTTCTCGACGTCGTAGTCGCACTTCTGCAGCAGCTTCTGGATGATGTTCTCCACGTCCTCGCCCACGTAACCGGCTTCGGTCAGCGTGGTGGCGTCGGCCATGGTGAACGGCACGTTGAGCAGGCGGGCCAGGGTCTCGGCCAGCAGGGTCTTGCCCGAACCGGTCGGGCCGACCAGCAGGATGTTCGACTTCGCCAGTTCGACGTCATCGTTCTTCTGCCGGCTCTCGATGCGCTTGTAGTGGTTGTACACGGCCACGGCCAGGGTGCGCTTGGCGCGGTTCTGGCCGATCACGTACTGGTCGAGCACCTCGAGGATCTCGCGCGGCTTCGGCAGCGAACTGCGCGCCGACTGCGCCTTTTCCTCAAGCTCCTCGCGGATGATGTCGTTGCACAGCTCCACGCATTCATCACAGATGAACACGCTCGGACCCGCAATCAGCTTGCGCACTTCATGCTGGCTCTTGCCGCAGAAAGAGCAGTAGAGGATCTTGCCGGTGTCCGTGGAACGACCTTGGCGGTCTTCGCTCATGCTTCGCTTACCCAGTTACCCCACCCGCTGAACGGGGGTTCGATTCGAGAATAGCACAGGGCCGAGGGGACACCAGTCCCGCCCGACCCTGCAGGAACGAGGCCTCCATGGCCCCGTGAAGGCCGGTCAACCGGCCTGGATCGACTCATCCGGACGACGCTCCAGGACCTGGTCGACCAGACCGTAGGCCTGCGCCTCGAAGGCGCTCTTGAAGTTGTCGCGCTCGGTGTCGCGGGCGATCGTCTCCAGCGACTGGCCGGTGTGCTTGGCCAGCACCTCGTTCAGGCGCGAACGCAGGGTCAGGATCTCACGCGCGTGGATGTCGATGTCGGTGGCCTGGCCCTGGTAGCCACCCAGCGGCTGGTGGATCATCACGCGCGAGTTCGGCAGCGCATAGCGCTTGCCGGCTTCGCCCGCGGCCAGCAGCAGGGCACCCATCGAGGCAGCCTGGCCGATGCAGGTAGTGCTCACATTCGGCTTGATGTACTGCATGGTGTCGTAGATCGCCATGCCGGCGGTGACCACGCCACCCGGCGAGTTGATGTAGATGTTGATGTCCTTTTCCGGGTTTTCCGACTCCAGGAACAGCAACTGCGCCACCACCACGTTGGCCATGTGATCGTCGATCGGGCCCACGAGGAAGATCAGGCGCTCCTTCAACAGGCGCGAATAGATGTCGTAGGCACGCTCGCCGCGGCTGGTCTGCTCGACCACCATCGGAACCAGGTTCAGGGCTTTGGTTCGGTTGTCCATTACGTGAGGTACCTATCTTGGGGGGCAACAACCCCGCGCCGGCAAAGGCGCGGGGCATCCGGTGATCCGCCCGGGCTTACTGGCGGATCGCGTCCTGGAACGACAGCTTCTCTTCGGTGTGCTGGGCACGCTCGGCGATCCAGTCGATCACCTGCTCTTCCATCACACGGTTCTGCAGGCCAGACATCAGCTGGGGGTCGTTGCGGTACATCTCAATGACCTGCTCCGGCTCTTCGTAGGTCGAAGCGATCAGACGCATCGTTTCGTTCAGGCGCTTGGCTTCCAGGCGCAGGTCGTTGATGCGGGCCACTTCACCGACCAGCAGGCCGACCAGCACGCGCTTGGCGGCCGCTTCCTTGAAGCCTTCGTGGGCATCGGCCGGGATCTCGCCGACGTTCTGGCCGTTGCGGCGGATCTGCTCGACCTGCTGGGCCAGCATGGCACGGGCTTCGTTCTCAACCAGGCGCGGCGGCATTTCCACCGAGGCGTAGGCGGCGATCAGCTGCTCGCCGACTTCGCGGCGCAGGCGGTTCATCAGGGCGCCCTTCAGCTCGCGCTCCAGGTTGGCGCGGATGTCGCTGCGGAACTGCTCCACATCGCCGCCCTTCACGCCGAAGCTCTTGATGAAGGCTTCGTCGACCGCCGGCACGACCGGCTCGGAGACTTCAGCAACCTTGACGGTGACCTGCACGGTCTTGCCGGCCAGCACCGGCACGCGCCAGTCAGCCGGGAACTCGACGTCCAGGGTCTTCTCTTCACCCTTGGCCAGGCCGACCAGGCCCTTTTCGATGGTTTCGAACATCATGCCCTGGCCGAGCACGATCGAACCCTTCTCGGTGCCTTCGGCCGGCAGGCGCTCTTCGCCGGCCTGCGACCAGGTTTCCACCGCCACCAGGTCACCGTCCTGCGCGCCACGGCTGACCGGGGCCCAGGTACGACGCTGGTTCTGCAGGTTCTCGATCATCTGGTCGATGTCGGCGTCGGTGATTTCGGCGCTGTGGCGCACGACAGTCAGCTTGCTGACGTCGATGTCGCCGAAGTCCGGCACCACTTCCACGGTGGCCACGAAGGAGAATTCACCCTCGTCGCCCTTGTCGATGCGCGGGCTGCCGACGATGCGCAGGTCGTGCTCGCGCACGGCCGCGTCGAAGGTTTCGCGCAGCAGGCCGTCCAGCGCCTCGCCACGGACCTGCGCGCCGAAGCGCTGCTCGATCACCTTGGCCGGCACCTTGCCCGGGCGGAAGCCCTTGATGCGGGTGGTACGGGCGATTTCGCCCAGGCGGCCGACGATGTGGCTCTGCAGACGCTCTTCCGGCAGCGAGAAGCTCAGGCGGCGTTCCAGGTTGCCGGTGGATTCGATCGAAGCTTGCATGTTGACTCCTGCCACCGGTGGCCCAGGCCCCCGGCTCGATGATTGGGATGAAACGGTTGTAAGGACACGACGTCTGGGACGCGCCTGCTTGCCGCAGCCCTTTAGTTTCGCCCAATTCGGCCTGCACTGCCAGCGCGTGCCGGTCAAGGGGGGTTGAACCTGGCTCCCGGCAGACCCTCCGCCCGTGCCCGGCGAGCCCGCCCCGCGTTCAGGCACGCCCCATGGTGGGCCACACACATCAAAAAAAGGGCGCCAATGGCGCCCTTTTCCAGTACGGGACAGCGTCGCGGTCAGAGGACCTGGCAATCCTTGGACATCGGCGTCTTGCCGACATCACCACGACCGGTGCAGACCAGATTCACGGTCTGACCCTTCTTCAGGGTGCCGATGACCTCCAGGTGAGCCTGGCTGAACGAGAACTGCGGCTCGATGAACAGGCCCGCGCGCAGGCTCACGTAGGGGTCGCCCATCAGATCGGTGTTGATCGAGTCCACCGTGCCGGAAACGCGGTAGCGCTTGCCCTTGAACTTCTGGTCGGCGGCAACGGTGTTCTCCTCGTAGGCCTTGGCCAGCTCGGCAACAGTCACCTGCGGCAGCGCGTCGAGCGCGGCACGCTCTTCGTCGAGCTTCTTCTGCTCGGCCTCGGCCTTGGCGCGCTCCTTCGATGCCGCAGCGTCGGCCTTGGCCTGCTCCCTGGCGGCTGCGGCTTCGGTACGCTGCTGCTCACGCGCAGCGGTCTCGGCTGCACGCTGCTCAGGCGTCTTGTTGGCGTCGACCAGCATGCCGAGTGCCATCAGGCCCACGAACAGGACCACGATCACGATGATCGCCCACTTCAGAAACTTCTTCATGAATCCCCCCTTCCTTGTTGTAAGCGCAGCAAATCCGGCCACGCGATGCGGTCAACAAGTATAACGACTATGTGAAGACCGCTGGCCAACACTTGGGCAGATGCGGCATCTGCCAGTGGCATTGCAGGGGGAGTGGCTGGCCGGCCATGGACGCACCTCGGCTGGTGCGAAAGGGGGGACTCGAACCCCCACGCCTTGCGGCACTGGAACCTAAATCCCGAAGCCCCTGCCGATTAGTGCTGACCACTCAACTACTTACAGCGTTCCAGTCTATCAGGTGACGCTTCGGGTGACATATAGGTGACGCCGGGTGCCGCGACAGGTGACACCAGGTGACGCCGAATAAAGTGGTCATCTTCGGCGGACCTCCTCCTAGGACAACCATTCAGAACTACTCATTGCTGTTCACCACCGAGGACTACTACAGTTCCACATAGGTCCACCCAGGACCAACAACCGAACCACTCAGGACCGTACCGGGCAGCCCCCGGTGCGGTCCTCCCGTTTTGACTTTTGCATCCCCCGAGGGCAAACGATGACGACTTGGCAAGAGAACGACCTGCACGCCGCCCAGCTCGAACTGGAGAAGGAAAGCACCAGCCTGGGCATTGCCCGCTACGAGAAGATCAGGGAGCAGCGCCAGGAGGCCGAGACCGGCCCCGGCCGCAAGCTGGTCATGGAGAGCATCGACGCCACCGCCGCCGCGATCATGGCGTTCGTGGCCGAAGCCGACACCGGCAAGCCGGGCAAGCGCCACGCCGCCCTCAAATTCATCCGCCACCTGAACCCCCACGCCCTCGCCTATCTGACCAGCTTCACCTGCGTCAACGCGCTGGTCGCCGATCACCGCAAGGCGGTGTCCGTGGCGATCACCCTGGGCCACGAGGTCGCCAACGAGATCAACTTCTCCCTGCTCCGCGAGAAGCACCCCGGCCTGTACCGGGTCGTCCAGGAGCAGCTCAAGAAGTCCACCTCGGCCCGGCACTCCACCGCCGTCATGCGGCACGTCATCGCCGACGCCGAGTTCGCCCCCGAGGACGACAAGCGCCTCTACCTGTCCGACAAGGACGCGCTGCTGGTGGGCATGAAGCTCATCGAGCTGTTCGTCGAGGCGACCGGGCTGGTCGAGCTGGTCACCGTCGCCGAGCGCGGCAAGCGCCACCTGCTCATCGCCGGGAATCAGAAGGTGCTCGACTGGCTGACCAAGGCCCACGACAGCGCCGCCCTGTACCAGCCGGTGCTGATGCCGATGGTCGTCCCGCCCCGTCCGTGGACCACGCCCCGCGACGGCGGCTACCTGACCGACATCGGCGGCCGGGCTGACCTCGTGCGTACCCGCAACCGCGCCTACAAGCGCGAGCTGGCGCTGGTCGATATGCCCAACGTCTACCAGGCCCTCAACGCCATCCAGGCAACCGCCTGGAAGGTGAACGTGCCCGTCCTAGAGGTCATGCGCGAGCTGTGGAACGCAGGCGGCGGTGTCGCCGGGCTGCCGGAGCGTGAACTGATGGACCTGCCGAGCCGCCCTGCCCTGCTGGAGACCGACCCGGACTACTTCAAGGAGCACCACGCCGACGAGTTCAAGGAATGGAAGCGCGACCGCGCCAAGGTCTACGAGGCCAACGCGCGCAGCGTGTCCACCCGCCTCGCCGCCGCGCAGAAGATCGCCTTGGCGGAGAAGTTCGCCGAGTACCCCGCGATCTACTTCCCTCACAACCTCGACTTCCGCGGCCGGTGCTACCCCCTGCCCCCGACGCTGACCCCGCAGGGTGATGATGCGGCCAAGGGCCTGCTGACGTTCGCCCAAGGCGTGCCGCTCGGCGAGGACGGTGCCTACTGGCTCGCCATCCACGTCGCCAACTGCTTCGGCGTGGACAAGGTGTCGTTCGAGGAGCGCGTGGCCTGGGTGCGCGAGCACGAGGAGCAGATTCTCGACAGCGCCCTCGATCCGCTGGACGGCCAACGCTTCTGGATGGACGCCGACAGCCCGTTCTGCGCGCTGGCAGCGTGCTTCGAGTGGCTCGGCTACAGCCTCAACGGCCGCGATCACGTCTCCCATCTGCCCATCGCGCTCGACGGCTCCTGTAACGGCCTCCAGAACTTCTCGGCCATGCTCCGCGACTCCGTGGGCGGTGCAGCCACCAACCTGATCCCGCAGCCGAAGCCCGCCGACATCTATTCGCGCGTGAAAGACGTGGCCCAGGAGAAGCTGCGCGCCCGTGCCGAGAGCGGCGACCCGCTGGCGATCAAGCTGGACGGCCAGCTCACCCGCGACATCGTGAAGCAGCCGGTGATGACGCTGCCCTACGGCGTCACGAAGTCGGGCATGCGCGCCCAGGTGCTCTCCAAGTTCAAGAAGCTGGGCATGGAGGACGATTGGGAGACCGCCGAGTACCTGGCGACCCTGCTGTGGGAGTGCATCGGCGAGGTCGTGATCGCAGCCCGCGCGGCGATGGACTGGCTGCGTGACGCCTCCAAGGTCGCCTCGTCGGCCGACCTGCCGGTGAGCTGGACGACCCCCGCTGGCTTCCCGGTCCTCCAGGAGTACCGCGAGGAGGAAGGCGTCCGCATCCGGCCGCACGTCGGAGGCCGCGAGGTGAATTTAGTGGTCAACATCGGCGGTACTAAGCTCGACCGTCGCAGGCAGACCCTCGGGATCAGTCCGAACTTCGTCCACTCCTGCGACGCCAGCCACATGATGCTGACCACCTGCCTCGCGGCAGAGAACGGCATCGAGTCGTTCGCCATGATCCACGACTCCTACGGTACGCACGCGGGCCAGGCAGCAATCCTCGCCGCCGCACTCCGGCAGGCGTTCGTCGATCAATACAGCGGCGACGTACTGGCCGACTTCCGACAGCAACTCGTCGAGCAGCTCCCGCCAGAAGCGGCAGAGAAACTCCCACCCCTCCCGCCGCATGGCGACCTGGACCTCAGCCTGGTGCTGGAGTCGCGCTATTTCTTTGCCTAGTCCATCCCCCTTTGGCAATTGATACCCCAAGCGAGAACATCAACATGAGCATCAACTACCAGCACGCACTGAACACCTACGTTGCCCAGGACCACTTCGGTGTGGTCCTCGGCATCTACAACCCGGCCGAACACGGCACGGTCGAGGAGTTCAAGCACCGCATGACGGAGCTGCACGCAGGTGCGTGATCGCGTCATCGACGGACTGCACTCACGTTCTGCCGAGAGCGCCGCACGCGGCGCTTTCGTAGTGATCGACAGCGTGCAGTCCCTCGGCCACCCGGCCGATCAGGTGATCGGCTTGGCGTGCGCCTTCAAGAACTTCTGCGAAGTGCTCGGCCTCGATCCGATGGAAGTGCTGCGGGTCGTCTCGCGCATGGAGCAGGACTGCCGCTACCGGCAGGTCAACACCCTCAACGCCGTGCGCCGCTACGCGGAGCGCGAGCTGAAACCGCACTACCCGTGATGCGTGACCCGATCACCGACGCCTTCATCGACGAGGCGCTCATCGGCTTCGACATCGACGAAGCCTTCGGCATTTCCGCCGACACCCCGTTGACCGCCGCCGCTGACCTGTGGCGCGCGGGCATCTATCTCCCGACCAACTACGAGACCGACAACTGATGGCAACCAAGAAGCGCGAACGATTCGTCTCCCCCAAGGGCACCGCCGTGTGGCCGCGCCTGAACGAACCGGACACCAAGTTCAAGCCGGAAGGCGAATACACCGTGAGCCTGGCGTTCGACCCGAACGACAAGGACTTCAAGGCGCTGGCGAAGAAGCTGGAAACCCGGCGCGACGAGCTGTTCCAGGAGTTCCTGAGCGAGAACCCGAAGAAGAAGAAGGGTGCCGAAGTGGCCCCGGTGTTCACCGAAGAAACCGACGAGAACGGCGATGACACCGGCCGCGTGCTGGTGAAGTTCAAGATGAAGGCCAGCGGCGTCAGCAAGCGCACCGGCAAGAAGTTCACCATGCGCCCGGACATCTTCGACGCCCGCGGCAAGAAGATCGACAACCCGCCGCAGATCGGCGGCGGCAGCGAACTCAAGGTCTCCTACGAGATCGGCGGCTCGTTCGTCGAATCGGCCAAGAAGTTCTACCTGACCTGCTACATGGTCGCCGTCCAGGTGATCGAGCTGGTCGAGTTCGGCCAGCGCAACGCCAAGGACTACGGCTTCGGCGAGGAGGACGGCTACGAGGCCGCCGACAGCGCGCCGTTCAGCGACAGCGATGACGACTCGGACGACGACAGCGACTCCGACGACGAGGGCGATGACGGCGACTACTGATCCGCTGTCGGTCATCGTGAACACCGCGAGGGGGGCCAAGCATTTGGCCTCCCTCACGTTCCCGTTTGACCCGGTGCCCGCCTCGCGCCCGAAGGTTTCGCGCTGGGGCGTCTACTACGGCAAGACCTACAAGACCTGGAAGGAAGCCGCAGAGAAGCATCTGCCAGCCGGTGATCTGGACCTGTCGCCGACCGATCCGGTTTTAGTGGTCATCATCGCGGTATGCAAACGCGCCAAGACCTCGAAGGCCGCGTTTCCCAAGGGCGACGTGGACAACCTCGCCAAGGGGCCGATGGACGTTGTGACCAAAGCCACCGGCTATTGGGCCGACGACAAGCAAGTCATGTGGCTGCTCTCCGGTAAGCGCTGGGCGCAGCCGGACGAAGAACCACGCACCGAAGTCCACCTCTACAAACTCTAAGTGCGCCTCAAACCTCTGGAATCGGTAGAGGCGCTGTTCGTCCTCGCCAGCATGACCCGCCCCGAGCAGGTCACGACCGGCGAAGAACTCGCACGCCTGCACCGCTCGCAGGGCTACTCGAAGATCGCCGTCCACTTCGTCATCGAACGTGACGGCTCGATCTACGACGGTCGCCCGCTGAATCAGCCCGGCGCTCTCGCCGGTAAGCACAACCAATCCGCATACCAAGTCTGCCTCCTGGGCGGCGTCAACGACGCCATGCAGCCCGAGGACAACTTCACCGAAGCCCAACACGCCGCGCTGCGACGCCTGCTCGCCGCCTACGGCAAGCCCGTCGTGTGGGCACCTGACTTCCCTCGATAGGAGAACCCAACGTGAAACCGCTGCCCCCGCAAACCCAGGTCGTCCTGGATCACCTGCGTCGCCACTCGCACCTGACCTCGTGGCAGGCCGAAGGCGTCTACCGCATCCGCCGCCTCGCCTCGCGCGTCGATGAGCTGCGCGCTGCTGGCTTCGAGATCGAAACGCAGACCTGCGAGGACGCCTCGGGGCAGCGGTACACGCGCTATCGCCTGTCGCGCCGTCAGCGCCGCAGCAAGGCTCCGCTCCTGGAAGCGCGCCGCGCTCCGAAGCAGTACCGCGTCGATGCGCTGCTCCAGCTGTATCGCAACTACTGCACCGACGAGCTGGGCCTCGACGCCAACGATGCGACCGAAGAAGTCGCCGCATTCACCAAGTTCCTGCTGGAGAAGAACGCATGACCAACACCGCTACCACCGTCATTCCGTCCGCGATGCGCCTGGCTTTCGAGCGCGCATGGGCGCGCGCCGACAAGCCGTTCCGCGGCCTGGGCCGCACCGTCAAGGGTGCGCTGAATCGTCGCCTCGGCATTTCCTACCGCAAGCGCATGTGGTCCGTGGAGCGTGCAAAGCGCTGACTCCGAATACCTCCACAAAGAGCCGTGCCCGAACTGCGGCAGCAAGGACAACCTTGCGCGCTACAGCGACGGGCACGGCTACTGCTTCGGCTGCGGTCACTACGAGCCAGCCGAAGGCGAGGAGGTCTCTCAACCCACCAGCAGGAAAACCATGAGCGACTTTGCGAAGGGTGAACCGCAAGCCCTGGCGAAGCGCGGTATCACTGAGGAAGCATGCCGTAAGTACGGCTACTGGATCGGCAAGGACAAGCACGGCAAGACCGTGCAGATCGCCAACTACAAGCGCGATGGCGGCATCGTCGCGCAGAAGCTCCGCTACCCCGACAAGAAGTTCTCATTCATCGGCGACTCGAAGGCGTGCGGGCTGTTCGGCCAGCACCTCTACGAACCGGGGCGACGCCTCGTCATCACCGAAGGCGAGATCGACGCGCTCTCCGTGGCGCAGGCACTCGGCCTCCGCTGGCCGGTGGTGTCCGTTCCGAACGGAGCGCAAGGCGCGGCCAAGTCCATCAAGCGCGAGCTGGAGTGGGTCAACGGCTTCGACGAGGTTGTGCTCATGTTCGACATGGACGAACCGGGCCAAGCCGCCGCGCAGGAAGTGGCGCTGCTGCTGACTCCCGGCAAGGCCAAGATCGCACAGCTCCCGGCGAAAGACCCGAACGAGCTGCTCCAGCGTGGCGATGCCGAGGCGATCACCCGCGCCATCTACGAAGCGCAGACCAAGCGCCCCGATGGAGTGGTGACGTTCGGCTCCCTCAAGGAGAAGGCACTCAAGCCGGTCTCGATGGGCATGCCTTGGCACGACCCGCGCCTCACCGCGCTGACCTACGGCAAGCGGTACGGCGAGGTCTACACCTTCGGCGCGGGCACCGGCATCGGCAAGACCGACTGGCTGATGGAGGAAGCAGCCTTCATCGCGCAGGAAACCGGCGACCGCGTTGGCCTGTTCTTCCTGGAGCAGCAGCCGGTCGAGACGGCGAAGCGCATGGCAGGCAAGGTTGCTGGCCGCCGCTTCCACGTCCCCGATGGGAGCTGGACGCAGGAGGAGCTGGAAGCCGCGTTCGAGATTCTCGACAAGGGCCAGGTGTTCATCTACGACCACTTCGGCTCGTCCGAGTGGGACGTGATCGAAGCCAAGATGGCCCACATGGTCGTCGCCGAGGGCGTCAAGCACATCGTCCTCGACAACCTCACGTCGTTTGCGGCCGGTGCCGAGGACGAGCGGAAGATGCTGGAGGACACGATGGCGAAGATCGCGCAGTTCGCGCAGCGCCACCTCATCTGCATCTACCTGGTCTCGCACCTCGCCACGCCGGAAGGCAAGCCACACGAGGAAGGCGGGCGCGTGATGCTCCGCCACTTCAAGGGCAGCCGCGCGATTGGCTTCTGGACGCACTTCGCGTTCGGCCTGGAGCGCAACACGCAGGCCGAGAACGAGGCCGAGCGCAACTGCACGACCTTCCGCGTCCTAAAGGATCGCTTCACCGGCCAGTCGAACGGCCAGGTTCTCTACTACAGCTACGACCACGCATCCGGCCGCCTGCTCAATGCAGATGCTCCGGGCGAATACGGCGACTTCGCCGACGAGTCATCCGATGTATCCACCTCCGACTACTGACGGCCGCTCGGTCGTCGGCTTCATCCCAGCTGATGCGCCGCTCTCCTTCGCTGAGAGCCTCGTTCTCCCCTACCAACTCCCGCGCTCCGACCAAGCCTGCCGTGTCATGTACGGCAAGCCTGGGCGGCGCGTGGTCATCCACATCAAAGCCGAGGAACTACCCCAATGAAAGAGATCGTCGCCATCGCAATCGACCTGCTGACCGCTCCGTTCCGCAAGGACACCGTGACCGACGTGGTGAAGGTGCTGGAGGGCCAGGTGGACAAGCTGTTCAAGATCAGCGCCGACCGCATCGCCACCGCATCGACGCTGCGCGACAAGGCCGATGTCCTGCACTCGCAGGCCGACGAGCACGAGGAAGAAGCCGAGCGCGCCCTGCGCGTCGCCGAGCGCTTCACCAACCTGATCCGCTAAGGGACCAACCATGACTGCCGAGCAACACGCTCGGTCCCTGTTCGACGTGTTGCCGGCCGAAGTCCGCCACCTGGTGATCCTGGGTGGCGGAAGCCTGCGCGCGTTCTACGACGGGACCGAAATCAAGGACATCGACTGCTTCTTCGTGTCACTGGCGAGCTACACCTACGTGGCCGCGTACCTGAGCGGCCGTAACGACTGGACCAGCGAGGCCGCTCCGAACGGCATCCGCAACTTCCGCTCGCCCGAGGGTCACCTCGTGAGCCTGATCGGCTTCGAGTTCGGTACGCCGCACGAGCACTGCGCCCGGTTCGATCTGCGGTGCTGCGCCCACGTCGCCATCTACGAACCCAGCACCGACGAGGTGGTGGTCGTATCCCTCGAAGGCGCGGTTGCCGACGCATCGGAGAAGCTGCTGTTCGTGCTGAACAACAACGGCACCGAGCGCACCATCCGCCGCATCACGCACTACGTCGAGGATTACGGCTACACGCTGCATCCCGACCAGCCCGAGCAGGACGAACTGTTCGAGGACGACGACTTCCCCGGCCACGCGCCGCAGGGCGTCCACACGCCGCCGAAGGCCCCCGAGCCGGAGTACATCCTCCGCGCCCGCCGCCGCGTCCGCGCAATCCCCGTAACCAACCACGGCTACCCGTAAGGAGGACCGCCGTTGATCCTCGTATTCGACTGCGAGACCAATGGCCTCCTCGACGAACTTGACACGATCCACTGCATTTCCCTCCAAGAGGTAGATGAGACCGGCGCACCGCGCGGTCCCATCCTGTCCGCCAACGATCACGGCACGGGCGAAATGACAGTCCGTCAGGCCGTCGAGAGGCTCAAGAAGGCCAAGCGCGTTGTCGGCCACAACATCGCCGGATTCGACATTCCGGCTATCGCCAAGGTGTTCCCGGACTTCAAGGTCCAGGCGTACTTCGACACGTTGCTGATGTCCACGCTGGTCTACCCGGACCTCAAGGACCGCGACTTCAAGGCCCGCAAGAAGCAGGGAGCGAACCCGGTGTTGCCGGGCAAGCTGATCGGCCGCCACGCCCTCGAAGCGTGGGGCTACCGCCTCGGTCGCTGGAAAGGCGACTACGCGGCGCAGATGGCCGCACGCGGCCTCGATCCCTGGGCACAGTGGTCTCAGGAAATGGACGACTACTGCGACCAGGACGTTGCGGTCACGCAAGCGCTGTTCGCGTTGCTGATGAGCAAGGGCCTCCCTACCGAGGCCATCGAGCTGGAGCAGGCCGTCGCGCCGATCCTCTCGCGTCAGCAGCGCTACGGCTACCTGTTCGATCAGGAGAAGGCGCGTGAGCTGGAGTGCATCCTCGTGTCCCGGCGCACTGCGCTGGAGGCCGAGCTGCGCAAGGTCATTCCGCCGTGGAAGGTGGTGAAGCGCAAGTTCGTACCGAAGCGCGACGACAAGCGCCGCGGTTACGTCAAGGGCGTGGAGGTCACGACCTACAAGGACGTGGTGTTCAACCCGGCAAGCCGCCAGCACATTGCTGACCGCTTGACTGCAATGTACGGCTGGCAGCCCCAGGAGTTCACCGAGAAGGGCCAGCCGAAGATCGACGAAGAAGTCCTGGGCGCGCTCAAGTTCCCGATCATCCCGCTCCTGCTGGAGCACTTCATCGTCAACAAGCGCCTCGGCCAGCTCGCCGAAGGCGACGAGGCGTGGCTCAAGGCCATCAAGAAGGACGGCCGCATCCACGGCAGCGTGAATCAGAACGCAGCGGTGACCGGCCGCATGACGCACTCGAAGCCGAACATCGCTCAGGTGCCGAAGGTCCAGCACTCGAAGGAGAAGGGAATCCTCAAGGGCCAGGAAGGCGGCTACGGATTCGAGTGCCGCTCGTTGTTCTGCGTCCCAACAGGGAAGCTCCAGGTCGGCGCGGACGCCTCGGGATTGGAGCTGCGCTGCCTGGCGCACTTCATGGCAAAGCACGACGGCGGCGAGTACGCCAAGGTCATCCTCGAAGGCGACATCCACTCCGTCAACCAATCGGCGGCAGGACTGCCAACCCGCGACAACGCCAAGACCTTCATCTACGCCTTCCTCTATGGGGCAGGCGACGCGAAGCTCGGCTCCATCGTTGGCAAGGGTCGCCAGGCCGGGGCGAAGCTCCGCTCGAAGTTCCTGGCCGGGCTGCCTGCGCTGGAGAAGCTGGTACGCGGGGTCAAGAAGCGCGCGGCCGAGAAGGGATACCTGATCGGTCTCGACGGCCGGAAGCTGCACATCCGCAGCGACCACGCCGCGCTCAATACCCTGCTCCAGTCGGCCGGTGCGCTGGTGATGAAGAAAGCCCTGGTGATCCTCGACGCCGACCTGCAAGCCGCAGGGTTGGTGCCGGGCGTCCACTACGAGTTCCTCGCCAACGTCCATGACGAGTGGCAAATCGAAGTGGACGAGGACAAGGCCGAGTTCGTGGGCAAGACCGCCCAGGCTGCCATCCGCAAGGCTGGCGATTACTTCGGCTTCCGCTGTCCGCTCGATGGCGAGTTCAAGATCGGAAGGAATTGGGCCGAGACGCACTGACCCGCGGCAAGCGGGACATTGCACTCGCCCTGGTGCGCCAAGCGAAACGCCGGGCAGCTAGGAAGGGACTGCCGTTCGACCTCACGTCGGACGACATCGTGGTCCCCGACTTCTGCCCGGCACTGGGCATCCCGCTGTACCGCGCTGTCGGGCGCAAGGCCCAAGGCCCCAACTCACCCACGCTCGACCGCATCGAACCTGACCTCGGCTACGTCCGGGGCAACGTGCGCGTGATCTCCGCACGCGCGAATCAGATCAAGTCCGACGCGACTCCCTCGGAGCTTCTGCGAGTCGCCTGTTACGTCCAAGAGAACCGATGAACCCAACCAACATCCTGCGCGCCCTCGCGGCGCTGCTGGTCGTTGCCGCGCTCGCGGCAGGCGGCTTCGCAGCCTGGAAGTACACCGCAATGGCCCAGCGCGTGACGGAGCTGGAGGAGTCGGCAAAGGAACTGGCCGACCTCAAGCAGACCGTCGAGACCCTCAACCGCGAAGCCGTGCGCCGCTCTGCCTTCGATGCAGCGCTGCGGAACGCCCGCGCCACCACCAACCGCTCTGTGGAGATTGCAGCAAATGCTGACCCGGAAACTGGCGATTACCTGTCTCGCCGCATTCCTGACGAGCTGCGCCGCGCGCACCTCGAAAGTCGTGCCGGAGCAGTTCCTCCAGCCGACCGTCATTGAGGGCACGCACTCCTCACTCGACGCCGTGATGGCTGACCCGACCACCACCACCTACGACCTCTACCGCTTCGGCGGCAACGCCGAGGACGGCCTCCAGCGTTGCAACGCCGACAAGGCGAGCGCCCTGGAAGTCCTCAAGGAATCGAACCGATGAACGAGAACCGGCTTCGCGTGCATTTCATTGGCGGCCCCGCTGACGGCGATGTCCGCGTGATCGATCCGTGTACCACCTACCGCGTGGCTGTGCTCGAACACCAGCCCGAGGTTCATGCCTACAACGCCAAGTGCCCGTGCTGCACCGAGCGCATGCTGCGCCCCGTGGAGTGGAGCACCGCGACCTACTTCATCCGCCGCGTTAGCGAGAAGTGCTGGGTCGCCGTACACGAGAGCATGGTATGAAGCGCGCTCTCCTGATCCTGGCGCTGTGTGCTGGCCTCGCTGCGTGCGATATGAAGCCCTGGCCGCCGAGTGCGGACTATGGCTCGTGCCTGAAAGGGCACAGCGAGAACTCCTACATCATCATGTGGCAGTCGATGTGTACGGGGAACTCCTGCACGCAGATTCCGTACACCATCCCGACCACCGACTTCGTGTGCGACGAGCACGAGTACCCGCTCGGCGACGGCCCGGAGTACCAGGCCGGAATGAAGCGCTACGCCGCCGAGCTACAGGCGTGGTATGAGCGCTACCCGGAGAAGCGGCCATGACTTCCTACGTCACCTATCGGCCACCGCAGGCGGCCGGTTCCTGGGTCATTGGCGGCAACTTCTTCGTGCAGGTCCGGGAGCGTCCGAACTGGCTGCACCGCTGGTTCGCGCTGGCGTTCCTGGGATGGCAGTGGGTGGACGCATGAACAAGCGCGGCCCCCTGCTACTGATCGACGCCGATGTGCTGCGCTACCAGCTCGCGTTCTCGAACACCGCGAACATCGACTGGAACGGCGACGGCAACAAGGTCGAAGCGATCCAGCCCGAGCGCGCGAAGGCGAAGCTGGAGGACTACATCGACGAGATCGTCGAGAAGTTCGGCGCGCGTGATTACCTGCTGGCCCTGTCCTGCAAGAAGCACAACTTCCGCAAGGACATCGACCCAACCTACAAGCTCAACCGTGCCAGCAAGGACAAGCCTGCCCTGTGGTACGTGCTCGACGAGTTCGTCTACGACGAGTTCGGCGACAAGATCGTGGAGATCGAGAACCTGGAAGGTGACGACGTGCTGGGGCTGCTGGCCTCGCACCCGAATCCGAAGCGCGCGCCAGGCAGCCGCATCGTCGTGTCCATCGACAAGGACATGCAGACGATCCCCGGCATCCGTCTCTACAACCCCAACCGTCCCGACGTGGGCGTCCGGCCGATCTCGGCTCACGACGCTGACCTGTTCTGGATGAAGCAGGTGCTCACGGGCGACCAGGTGGATAACTACCCCGGCTTCCCCGGCATCGGCCACAAGGGCGCGGACGAGCTGCTCATGCCCATCCACGAGGCGTACCGCGATGCGTCCGTCGAGGAGCACCTCGGCGCGCTGTGGAACACCGTCGTCACCACCTACACCACCCGCATCCCCCGCGGCGGCACCGAGCCGCTGTCGAAGCACGATGCGATCCGCCAAGCACGCCTCGCGCGAATCCTGCGCTACGGCGACTACAACCCCAAGACCAAGGAAGTGAAGCTGTGGAAACCCTGATCCTGTTCATCACCATCGTCGCCGTGCTGGCCGTGCTGTTCGCCTTCGTCGCCTACGGCGCTGCCTGGCTGTGGTGGCGCAGCCTCAACACCCTCGAACGCACCCTGTACCGCTCGGCTGGCAGCGTCAAGCTGTGGCCGGCCGCTGTCGGCGTTGCTGGCGCGGCTTGGCTGATCGCCCGGTGTTTCGCCTGACGACAACCAAGCCACCTGATCCTGCTTACCGCAACTCGTCCACGTAGAACTGCTTCCAGTGTGCAATCTCTGACGGATTCCGACTTACGGGTTCTCGGCTATTGAAAACCCAAAGCTGGATCGCCTTCGGCGTAGTCAACGTTTCATACGTGCAGCTGAACTCAGTGAGCTTATCTGTGATGAGCTGCTTGGCCGCATCGTAGCGCTCTCGCTGAATTCCTTGTGCTTGCCCTGATGCCACGAGCGCATCCATCGCCTCCTGTAGGCCATAGAGCTTCTGTGCAAGCTCAGAGATTTCCGCTCCGTTTGTGTTACTCGGCGTAGAACTCGCCATACCTGTCTCCTTCCATAACGAACACGAATTGTACCCGGCTAAGGCCGGGTTTCTCTTTTGGAGTCCCCATGAAGATCATCGGAATCACCGGCCGCGCCCGCAGCGGCAAAGACACCCTGGCCGAGTTCCTGGTCAGCGACCACGGCTTCGTGAAGCTGTCCTTCGCGGCCCCGATCCGCGCCTTCGTGGCGGACATCACCGGCCTGCCGGTGTCCGCGATGGAGGACGGCCCGCTCAAGGAGGAGCCGCTCGACTGGCTCAACGGGCAGACCCCGCGCCGCCTGATGCAGACCGTGGGCACCGAGTGGGGCCGTGAAATGATCGACCGCGACCTGTGGGTCAAGGTGGTCGCGCAGAAGATCCGTCAGGCCCGCCGCGACGGCGCTGCTGGCGTCGTGGTGTCGGACGTTCGCTTCGACAACGAGGCGCAGTTCATCCGTGAGTGGGGCGGCCAGGTGGTCCAGGTGCTCCGCGACAGCGCGGCCCCGGTCTCGGCGCATGCCTCCGAGGCAGGCGTCCACGGCGACCTGATCGACACCGTGATCGACAACAACGGCCCGATCCACCGCCTGCGGATGGTCGCGGAATCGCTGGCCCGACTCTAAGGGTTTAGTGGTCATCATCGGGGGAAACGACAGTTTCCCCACCTATTCATAACCCAGGAGTTCTATGCAAATCCCTCTGCACTCCTACGACCTGATCGACCTCCTGGACGAACTGCACCCCGAAGTGATCTACGACCCCGCCAAGCCGAAGGAGGAGTTCCTGCTCCGGCAGGGCGAGCGCCGCCTGATCCTCCGGCTAAAGGCGCTGCGGAAGGTCGAGCAGATGGAGCACCGCGCCCGCTAATCATGTGCAGCAAGCCCAACATGCCGGACCAGCAGGAGAAAGACCCGATCCTGCTGACCCGCCAGGACACCCAGCCGACCGGCCACGCGGCCGATCAGCGGCGTAAGTCCAAGGTCCGACTGGACCTGAACAACGCAACGCAGTACCAAGGACTGACCATTCCGAATGGCTGACGCCAAGCAGACCTCGGCCGAGAAGCAGACGGCCGCGAAGCGCTACGGCGATCTCAAGTCCAACCGCAAAGAAGCCGAGACGCGCGCCAAGCGCTGCGCCAAGGTTACCCTGCCCCGCCTGTGGGTGGACGAGGGCGCGAAATCGCGTACCCCCGGTTCCGCCTACATCGACACCGGCCCGAAGTGCGTCAACGCCCTGGCCTCGAAGATCGTGCTGGCCTGGCTCCCGCCGAACGCCTCGGTGTTCAAGCTCGCGCCTGACCAGGCAGTCGCCGAGAACATCGCCGAGCAGGCTGGCGTGGAGACCTCCGAACTGGAGGCCGCGCTGGTGGACGTGGAGCGGGTCATCGTCAACGACCTGGAGACCAGCGGCGTCCGCCCGGTCCTCAGCGAGGCGGCCAAGCACGCCATCGTCCTCGGCAATTTCCTGCTCTACGACCCCGACGAGGGCAAGCCTAAGCTGTATCCGCTGACCTCCTACGTGACCGACCGCGACGGCCTGGGCAACGTGCTGGAGATCATCACGCTCGACAAGATCGCCCCGGCCATGCTGCCGGACTCGATCCGCGCGGCGGTGATGCAGAAGCTCGCCCAGGAACGCGACGAAAAGACCAAGAACGACGACGTGAACCTCTACACCTGGGTGCGTCGCTCGGAAGATGGCAAGGAGTGGGAAGTGGTCCAGGAGGTCGAGGGCGTCGAAGTCCCCGAGACCGTGGGCACCTACCCCATCGACGCCTGCCCGTGGATTCCCCTGTGCGCGCCGCCGTCCCTCGTGGACGACTACGGCGAGGGCTTGGTCTACGACTACGTGGGCGCGTTCGAGTCGCTGGAGGCGCTGCGCAAGGCGATCCGTAAGGGTGCCGCCGCGCTGGCGAAGATCATCATGTTCCTCAAGCCGACCTCGACGATCCGCGAGCGCCAGCTCACCGAGGCCGAGTCCGGCGCGGTGCTGCGTGGCGAGGCCAGCGACGTGACCACGCTCCAGCTCCAGAAAGCCTACGACCTGAACTTCGTGCGTCAGGAGGCCGAAGGGCTGGCGAACTCGCTGGAGCTGATCTTCGGCGTGAAGTCCGCCGTGCAGCGCCCCGGCGAGCGCGTGACCGCCTACGAAATCCGGGTGCTCACCCAGGAACTCGACGACGCCCTCAGCGGCTTCATGGCGATGTCGGGCGAGCAGCTCTTGCTGCCGCTGATCCGCCGCCGCCTGCACAAGCTCCAGAAGCAGGGTCGCCTGCCCGAGCTGCCGCAGGAACTCATCAAGCCGCGCATCACCGTTGGCATCGCCGCCCTCGGCCGCGGCCACGACCTGAACAAGCTGATCGAGTTCGGTCAGGCAGTGGATGCGCTTGTCGGCGCAGAGGAGAAGGCGCGCCGCCTCAACAGTGGCGAGGCGATCTCCCGACTGGCCGCCGCTTCCGACATTTCCACCAAGGGCCTGATCCGCTCCGACGACGAGCTTGCTGCCGAGCAGCAGGACGCCTCGGCGCAGGAGGCGATGGTCCGTGCCGCTCCGAATATCGCCTCAGCGATGACCCAAACCCCGTAACCCCGAGAAGGACGCAATGTCGAACGAAACCACCGAGAAGCTCGCCAAGCCGACCAAGGAAGCCCCGAAGGCTCCGAGCGTCGAGCGTAAGGGCAAGGCCGAGATCACCCGCAAGACGAACGGCCTGGTCATCGTCAACTACAAGCCCGAGGACAAGTAATGTCGCAGCCGGGCAAGTCCGAAGTGACCGTCAGCCTTGACGGCATCAACGGCCAGCCGACCCCAGGTCAGCAGCCGCCGCAGAACTCCCAGGACACCCAGCAGCCCGCACCGGGCGCGCAGGGTGGCACCGATGGCGAGCGCCTGTTCGGCGGCAAGTACAAGACCGTGGAGGAGCTGGAAGCCGCCTACGCACAACTGAGCACGCCAGCCGACGACAAGGGTGGCAAGGGCGGCCCCGCGACCATCGACGACGCCACCGCGGATGACGCGCGTGACGCCTTGGCGCGGGCTGGCCTGAACCTGGACGACTTCGCCACCGAGTTCAACTCGAACGGCTCGCTGTCCGAGGAGAGCTACAAGAAGCTCCAGGACGCGGGCTATCCGAAGGAGCTGGTGGACGTGTACGTCGATGGCCTGCGCGCTCGCGTGCAGACCTACGAGAACGCCGTCTACTCGCCCGCAGGTGGCAAGGCCGGTTACGACGGCCTGGTCCAGTGGGCTAAGACCAACCTGAGCGCCGAGCAGAAGCGGGCGTTCAACGAAGCGGTGCAGTCCGGCGACGCCGGCCGCGCAGCGCTGGCAGTCCAGGGCCTCGTCGCCCTCCGTGGCGGCAACGGCCGCCTTCTGAATGGCAAGACCGCATCGAACGCCGATGCAGGCCCCAAGCCGTTCCAGTCGCAGGCGCAGGTCGTCGAAGCGATGCGCGATGTGCGCTACCACCGTGATCCGGCTTACCGCGCGGAAGTCTCCGCCCGCCTGGCCGTGTCGCCGCTGTTCAAGTAATCCACTCAACCTCAAGCAAGGACTAAATGTCGGACGCAATCCCCTCCCGCCTGGGTCAAGCCCAGGCCAACGGCGACGCCTGGACGCTGTTCAAGCAGAACTACACTGCTGAAACCATCACCAGCTTCGTCGAGAACTACAAGCTGGACGGCCGCGTGTCGGTGCGCAACATCGAGAGCGGCAAGTCCGCCTCGTTCCCGAACGTCGGCACCATCGGCTCCGAGTACCATGTGCCGGGCACCGAGATCAAGGGCCTGGTGGTCGAGCACAACGAGACCATCATCACCCTCGATCCGATGCTGATCTCGCACGCCTTCATCGCCAACATCGACGAGGCGATGAACCACTACGACGTGCGTTCCGAGTACACCCGTCAGCAGGGTGCGGAGCTGGCGCTCAAGCGCATGCAGAACGAGCTGCGCTGCGCGATCCTGGCCGCTCGTACCACCGAAGGCAAGGTCGAAGGCCAGCCGGGTGGTGCCATCATCAAGGCCGCCACGATGGCCTCCGATCCGACCGTGCTGGCCGATGCGTTCCGCAACGCCCGCATGCTGTTCGACGAGAAGCTGCTGCCGGACAACCCGCAGGAGTTCACTGGCGCACTGGCCCCGGCTCAGTGGTATCTGCTGACCGAGAACAAGGACTTGATCGACCGCGACATCAACGCGGAATCGAACGGCTCCTACGGCCAGGCGATCATTTCCTCGGTCGCCCGCATCCCGCTGGTGAAGATCAACGCGATGCCGCGTGTCGATGAGTCGGCCCTGGCCTCGATCCCGGCCAAGTACCGCGGCAACTTCGCGGACACCGTGGGCGTGATCTTCCACCGCTCGGCGGTCGGCACCCTCAAGCTGCTGGACCTGTCCCTGGAGGACGTGTACCAGGGCGAGAAGCAGGGCACCCTGATGCTGGCGAAGTACGCGCTGGGTCACGGCATCCTGGCTCCGCGCGGTGCCATCGAGCTGTCGAAGGCCCCGTAAGCAATACCGCGCCGTTGGGCAAATCCCGCGGCGCTTCAATCTCTCTCCATCTACGGGGGACATCCACATGGGTGTCCCCCGTTTTTTTGCCCCGAATCCATGAACCTCGAACTCACTCCGACCACGGAACTCGAAGCCGTCAATGTGCTGCTCGGTGCTATCGGCGAAGCGCCGATCAGCGACCTCGAAGCGCTCGGCAACCTGTACGCCTCGCAGGCGCGCGACACCCTCCGCGCGGTGAGCCGCGAGGTCCAAACCGCTGGCTGGTGGTTCAACACCAGCGAGTCGTTCACCTTCACGCTCAACGCGGAAGGCAAGGTGCTGCCGCCGCAGTCGATCCTCAAGCTCGTCCCCGCACGCGGAAGCGAGCCGCTGGTGATCCGAGGCACGCGCCTCATCAACCCGCTCACCCTCGCCGACACGTTCTCGTCGGCCCCCACCGCCGACTTCGTGACCTGGTTCCTCGCCTACGAGGAGCTGCCCGAGTCGGCCCGCCGCTACATCGCCGTGCGCGCTGCGCGTCTGTTCCAGACGAGCGTGCTGGGTAGCGACCAGCTCTACGTGTTCACCGAGAAGCACGAGGAGGAGGCATACCTCATCTTCGCGCAGGAGCACGCCGACTTCACCTACGCCCGCGGCCACAACTTCCTCAGTGGCTCGACGGACGTGTCTGATATTTGGGACCGCTGATGCCGCTAATCACGGGGGACTATCCCTCGTTCCTGGGAGGCGAGTCGCAGCAGGACGATACCGTCCGCTCGCCGAACCAGCTCACCAAGGCGATCAACGCCTGGCTGCATGCCGCAATGGGCGCTGGCAAGCGCCCGCCCGCCGAGTTCGTTGCTGGCCTTGGCGTCACCCTCGATCACGACTGTGCCTTCCACTCCATCGTCCGCGATGAGAACGAGCGCTACATCGTCGCCGTGGGTCACCGCAGCATCCGCGTGTTCGACCACGAGACCGGCAAGGAATACACCGTCAACGCCACGGGCGACGCGCTCAACTACCTGGACACCCAGGGACAGCGTGCGTGGTCGTGCTTCGCGCTGGCGACGTTCTCCGACACCACCTTCATCGTCAACCGGCTGGTAGACGTGAAGCAGAGCGATGAGCTGTCGCCCGGTTCGCTGTACGGATCGGCGCAAACGATGTCCGACCTGCCGAAGCCCGGCGACAAAGGCTCGGCCGTTGTGCCGACCGGCGCGATCTACAACATCATCGGCTCGTCCGAATCGCAATTCGACGACTACTACGTCCAGAAGCAGTCCTCCTCGGTCTACCTGGAGGTCGCCCGGCCGGGCATCAAGCACCGCTTCGATGCCAAGACGATGCCGCACATCCTCAAGCGCATCCCCGATCCAGTGCATGCGGACGGCTTTTGGTTCTCCTTCGGTGGACCGGAGTGGACCGCGCGCCTCGCGGGTGACGAGCAAAGCAACCCGTTCCCGTCCATCGACGGCCAGCGCATCCGCGAGGTGTTCAAGCACCGGGACCGCCTAGGCTTCCTGGCCGGGGAGAACGTGCTGATGTCCGAGGTCTCCGATCCGTTCAACCTCTGGCGCACTTCGGTGACCCAGGTGCTCGACGCCGACCCCATCGACGTGAGCGTCAGCGGGTCTAACGGCGTCACCACGCTCTACCACGCAGTCCCGTTCCAGTCGGCCCTGTTCCTTGCCGCTGCGGGCGGCCAGTTCCTCCTGACCGCCGAGCCGTACCTGGCCGCCAAGAACGTCAAGAGCGATCCGGTCAACAGCTACAGCAGCTCGCCGTACATCCGGCCGAAGCTGATGGGCGAGTCGCTGTACTTCACCGAGGACAGCGGCGCATACGCCAGCGTGCGCGAATACTTCATCGACGACCTGTCGGTGACCGGCGACGCCGCCGACGTGACGGCGCATGTGCCCAAGCTGATGCCGGGCCGCATGCGAGCGATGGCGAGCGCAAGTGGTGCCGACTGCGTGTTCTTCGCTCCTGACGAGCCGACCGACGCGCAGCTCTACGTCTACTTCGTCCGCTGGATCGGCGACGAGAAGCAGCAGTCCGCATGGACGCGCTGGTCAATCTCCGGCGTCGGTCGCATCGTCCACATGCACGCCATCAACGACGTGCTGTACGCCGTCGCGGAAGCCCCAGGCGGCGGCTGCGAGCTGCTCAAGTTCCGCATGGTGCTCAACCAGCACGACACGGATGCCACGGGCGACTACAACTTCCTGCTCGACCGCATGCTGGTGGTGCAGCCCACCTATCAGCAGTTCGGCAACGAGACCTGGATCGACCTGCCCTACATCGTGCCCGATGGCATGACGGTCACCGTCCTCAAGACGGACGACTGGCAAGACCCCGGCGCGTACCTGGACATCACCAAGGCGCGCTGGGACAACGCCCGCACCCGCCTTGCGCTCCCCGGTAACCACACCGAGGGCCGCGTGGTCGTCGGCATGGACTACGAGCACCGCCTCACCCTGACCAAGCCCATCGTTCGCGGTGGGCAGAACCAGGCCGTGCTGGTGGGCCGCACGCAGGTGCGTGACATCGAGGTCGCCTACAAGGATGGCGCGTACTTCGAGCTGGAGGTCGAGCAGCACGGCAATGGCCGCGTCGAGACCTACGTGGCGTCGCACTCCGGTGCGTACACCGCGCGCGTCCTCAACGACTCGGTGTTCCGCACCAGCGCCCCGACGTTCCACTCCGGCTCTCGCCGGTTCCCCGTGCTGGGCGACGCCAACAGCGTCCGCATGCACCTCGTCAACCGCCTGCCGTTCCAGTGCTGGTTCCAGTCAGCACAGTGGCGCGGCATGTTCGTCTCCCGCAGCCGAGTATGACCCTGACCTATCGAAGCCCCACCGCCAGCGACATCCTCCACGTCGCCGAGAACATGCGGCAGGAGGACATCCTGGAGGTGGCGGCTTCGCATGGTCACACCCCGCTCCAGGCGCTCGCATTTGCAGTGACCGCGAGCGACCGCAGTTTCGCCGCGATGCACGACGGTTCCCCCGTGTGCATCTTCGGCTTCAGCCAGCACGCCGAGGGTATCGCCTCGGTTTGGC
This sequence comes from Stenotrophomonas sp. YJH_SMC_21, assembly GCF_059369555.1. NCBI lineage: Bacteria > Pseudomonadati > Pseudomonadota > Gammaproteobacteria > Lysobacterales > Lysobacteraceae > Stenotrophomonas > Stenotrophomonas sp. YJH_SMC_21. The sequence goes on along the minus strand of NZ_JCAFSU010000006.1, from coordinate 75,014 downwards.
TGCTGGGCACCGACGCCCTGGTGGCTCCCACGTTCTGCCGCACGTTCCTCCGAGAAGCTCGGCGGATCAGCGACGAGTGGTCGGCCACCTTCGGCACCATCTTCAACTTCGTCGATGTCCACGCCGTCACCACGCGGCGATGGCTCGGCTGGCTTGGCTTCCGCGAGAGCGGCGTCGAGTCCGCCTACGGCTTCGCCAAGACACCCTTCGTCCGAGTAACCAAGACCCCATGTGCAACCCCGTAGCAGTCCAGGTCGGTATCGCCGCAGTCAGCGCGATGGCGACCATGTACGGCCAGGATCAGAACAACAAGGCCATCGAGGAAGCCGCGGAGCGTCAGCAGGAGCAGATCAACGACCAGGCCGCCGAGCGCACCCAACAGCGCATGGAGGAGGCCCGCGCACTGCGATCCGCGATGCGCGCCTCCGCAGCAGAAGCGGCAGTGTCCGGCAACTCGGTCGAGCTGCTGGCGAACGACATCATGGCCCAGGCTGGCCGTGACGTGGCCCTCATCGAGAAGAACCGCAGGAACGGAGTCGTCGAAAGCGGCTCCGAAGCACGCGCTCGTATCCGCACCGGCAATGCCGAGGCGCTGGGCGGCGTGATGCAGTCTGGCGCGAATGCCTACAGCAACATCCAAACCTACAAGCGCTATTCCATTCCCGGAGACGAGTAACCCGTGGCTCGCACGAAACCCCAAGAGATCATCCGCCGCGCGCAGGTGCCGCAGCGTCTCGCCGAGCGCCCCGTTCTGGCGGTGCAGGCTGACCAAGCGTCCTCCGCTGGTGCCGGTGTCCTCTCTCGCACCGCCGCTGCGGTGCTGACGCGCGTCTCGGATTCCGTCAACTCGCAGATGATCTCAAACAGCCGCGAGCAGTACAGCGCCGCGGCGACCCAACGTATGCAGGAGGACGCCGAGGGTACGCCCCGGCAGGCCGAGGACTTCGTTGCCCAGCAGTCGGAGTCATGGCGTCGCGGCTACCTCAAGGCAGACGGCATCATCCGCGTCCGCGACTGGCAGATCGAAGCGGCCAAAGAGATCGCCAAGGCCGAACCCGGCACCGACATCGAGCCGCTCATCAAGGAGCGGATGGCTGCGCTGACGCAGAACCCCGAGTTCCAAGACCCGCAGGTCCGCAAGGCCCTGATGCCGGTCGCCATGCGCGCCGCGCAGCAGGTCCGCCAGCAGTGGCAGGCCGACTCGATGCGGGAAATGCTGGTCCGGCAGAAGGAGTCGCTGACCGCGATCATCCGCGACGGCATCAAGGGCGGCACGTTCCTCACTTCCGAGGGCATGAACGGCCTGTACGCGATGCTGGACCAGGAGGAGTACGCCTATCTCAACAAGCGCGACGTGGACGAACTCTACGTCGAGGCCGCCAAGGAGGAGCTGGCCGCAGGCAACCGCGATCCTCAGTCGATCCTGGCGTTCCTGGAGCAGGACCGCGGCGACGGCCAGCCCGGCTTGATGAACACCGAGCACGGCGACGAGCTGCGCGCGGCGGCTGCCGCTGGTGCCCGCGTGATCGCACACCGCGAGGACGAGGCACGCAAGCAGGCGATGGCCGAGGCAGAGTGGACGCTCCAGGGCCTCGCGGATCGCGGCCAGCTCACCCACAAGACCATCGACACCTGGGCCAGTAAATTCGGCCTGAGCGGTGGCGACCTCCAGTCCTTCAAGCGATACTGGAACAACCAGCAGGAGCAGACGCTTCGCCGCTGGGAGCAGGAAGCGAAGGAGCGCGCCCGAGAGGAGCGCATCCGCAAGCTGGTAGCCGGGGGCAATCCCTACGAGATCAGCGACGCCGACCTCAAGAAGCAGGCCGGTAAGGAGTGGGAGGAAACCCCGCAGGCCGCACGCGGCCAGGTGCTCCAGAAGTGGGCACGGCAGGGCATCGTCATCCCCCAGCTCGAACGCATCCTCAAGCGCGCTGACCCGGCGTTCCAGGAGAACTTCCAGAACGCCGCGACGCTGTACGAACAGCTCCGCAAGGTCTCGCCCAAGTACGCCGATACGGTCGCTGGCGGCGAGGCTGCCGCAATGCTGGACCAGTACCTCTACGACACCCGGCGCAGCGGTCAGTCTCACCAGGAGGCCGCTCGCGTCCTGACGCAACCGAAGCGGGAAGTCGAGGAGGCCCGCTCGGTCATCAACGACACCTGGAAGTCCGGCATCAAGGACTACCTGGAGATCGACGGCAAGCCGCGTGACCCGCGTGAGCTGCACCGCATCCGCCAGGAAGCCGAGCGCATCGCCTCGCGTGGCGGAGTGTCCGGCGAAGCTGCCATCCGTGCAGCGGTCGGTCAGATCGACGCCCAGCGCACGACCGTCAACGGCCGCCGCGTGCCAAACATCGGCATGCCGCAGGGTGCCGAGCCAGCGGTAGACGAGCTGATCCAGACGGTCGCGCGCAAGCTCGGCCGCGACCCGGATGAGCTGTCGGCCCTGCCCAATCCCCGCAATCCGGGGCAGTGGCAGATCGTCGGCCCCGACAACTGGCTGATCCCTGACCCGGACACCGGCCGCGCCATCGGTTTCGACCCGCGTGCCATCGCGGCACAGCACCAGCGCTGGAAGGGAGACCTTGCGGAATCCCAGGCGCGTCGTCGGGTCGAGCAGCGCACCACCTGGGCGGACCAGTCCCGGAACATCCGCGACCTGCGCTCGCAGTCGGCGACCACGGAAGTCCCTGCGGCCATCGCCAAGCGCGACGCCAGCGCCGCCGAGGCTCCCGCCTTCGAGCTGCCCAAGTTCGACCTCACCAAGCCGCTGGTTCCCAACGCGGGCACCAAGCAAACCACCACCACCCCGGCAGTCCCCGAGGACTTCCTGGAGTACCTGACGAGGAAGTAAGACCGCATGTTTGAATCCCTACCCGGCGCAGACGAGAACATCGTCAAGCCGGCAACCCAGCAGCCCATCGTGCAAGCCGTGCGCGAGCGCAAGGAGCAGCGAGAGGCCGCGGAGCGCCGGAAGGATCAGACGACCGTATGGGACGGATGGGGCGCTGCCCAGGCAAAGGGCGGCATCGGCTTCATCGACCGCTTCATCACCGAGCTGGGCTACGAGCCGCAGCAGGGCTATCGCATTCCCGCAGACGCGCGCAAGCGCTGGGAGTCGATGGGCCTGCGCCCGGAGCAGTGGGAGCTGTTCGGCCGGGCCACGTCCGACGAGCACCTCTCCTATCTGGAATCCGTGGCCTTTATGAATCAGATGGCGGACGACGACCTGGCGCAGTTCGGCCTGGGCGGACAGATCGCCCTCGGCTTCACCGACCCGGTGGCAACCGGCCTCGATCTCGCCACGGGCGGCCTGGGGTACGCAGCCAAGGCCGGACGCCTCGCCAACGCGGTGCGTTCCGGTCTACAGGCTGCGGGCACCTCCGCGCTGATGTCGGCCGCAACCTCCACCTACGACCCCGAGCAGACGCTCGCGGATGGCGTGCAGAGCGCCGCCCTGTCGTTCGCGTTCGGTGGTGCCCTCGGCGCTCGCCGGGGTGCCCTGTTCGACGGCGAGGTGAAGCCTGACGTGGTGAAGCGGCTGGCCGGTGACGACTCGCTGTCCGCCGCCCGCGTGGCAGGCACCGCCGCCAACGACCTCACGCCAGGCGTCCTCCCGCTGCGCAACGAGAGCGCATTCGAGCAGGAGTTCACCGACAAGGCGCTGGTCAACGCGCACATCACGCCCCACTTCGCCACCGTCCGCCGCGACCTTGCTGCCCGCATGGGTAGCGCCAAGTCGCCGCTGGTGCGCGAGGCGGGCCGCCTGCTGTTCCGCGATGGCGTCGGCTACACCGATCGCTCCGTCGCGGTCCAGGAGTCCACCAGCGAGTTCGCCAAGCGCCACCTGGCCGTCATGGAGACGGAATGGCGGAGCGGAGTGAACGCCGCATGGGACGCCTACAAGCAACGGACAGGCACCCATTGGTGGAACTTCTCCGAGCGCGCAAAGTTCAACGAGGAGGTCGGCCGTGCCGTGCGCGGTGCGCCTGACGTATCACCGGAAGCCGCCAAGGCGGCCGGCAGCGTCGCCAAGGCGATGCGCGATGCGCTCAAGCTGGCGCAGGACAGCAACCTCGACGGCTTCGCCAACGTGGCGCAGAACGGCAGCTACCTGCCGCGCTACTGGAGTGGCAAGGGCTTCAAGCGCCTGTTCGGCGAGATGCAGCTTCACCAGGACGACGTGATCGAGCAGCTCATCAAGCCCGCCATGCGTCGCGCCTGGGAGGCCACCACCGACGAAGGCGACGAGATCGACGACGAGCTGCTCGGGGCGGTTGCACGCTCCTACCTCAAGCGCGCCCAAGCGAACTTCGAGGGCGACGGGATGGACCTGCTGGTCCGCCCGCTGGACAGCGATTCGGTCGAGGAGATCGGCAACATGCTGACCGAGGCGGGCGTCTCGCCCGTGCGGTCGCAAGAGCTACTGTCCAAGCTGGAGCGCAAGACCTACGAGTCGGGCAAGCTCGACCGCGCGAAGAAGCGCATCGACCTCGACGAGACCTACTCCACCACCATCCGCAACGAGGCTGGCGAGGACGTGCAGGTCTCGATGGCCGACCTGTTCGACAACGACGTGGACTCGGTGATGACCCGCTACATGCGCGAGATCACCGGCTGGTCGGCGCTGTCGTCGAAGGCTGGCATCAAGAACCGCGCACAGCTCGACCGCTTCGTGTCGAAGCTCAAGAGCGACGCCCGCAAGTCCGGCGACGACGTGAAGGACATCGAGCGCCTGATCGACATCGGCCTCAAGTCCACCTTCGGCCGCAGCACCGAACTCGATCCCGCCAGCCGAGGCGCACGCTACGCGCGGTTCCTGCGCAACTGGAACTTCGCCCGCGTGATGAACCAGGTCGGCTTCTCGCTGTTCGCCGAGCTTGGCCCGACCATCGCGCATGCCGGTCTCCGCAACTTCTGGAACTCCGTGGGTGCCGCCCGCGACTTCCTGGTGCGCGGCGCTGACGGCAAGCTGTCCTCGCAGGAGGCGCGCGTCATGGAGCGGCTGTTCGCACCCGGCACCGACTGGCTGCGCAACCCGCCGTTCCTGCGCCTGGACGAGGATGCGCTAGTGCCGCAGACGTTCAACGTCAAGCACGGCGAGAAGATCGACAACGCGATGAACATGGCGACGCACGTCACCTCGGTCGCATCCGGCATGGCCCCGATCAACACGATGCTCCAACGCATCGCCGGTCGCGCCACGCTGCTGCGGCTGCTGGACATGGCGAACGCCAAGAAGCTGTCGGACGCCGAAGTGGCCCGCCTGCGCACCTGGGGCCTCGACGAGAAGGCCCAGGCCGACGTGTTCGGCTACCTCAAAGGCAAGCGGCAGATCGAGCAGATCGACCCGGACAAGCTGCCGTTCCAGACGCGCGAGCGCATGGCGGCCTTCCTGTTCCGCGTGACGCGACACCAGGTTCTCGAAGGTGACGCCTCGGACAGCATCGAGCTGATGCACTCCACCACCGGCCGCATCGTCACGCAGTTCCGCAGCTTCATGGTCAACAGCTACACCCGCCACTTCCTGAACTCCGTCCACCACTACGACGACTGGCGCACCTACGCGATGGTCGTGCTGTCCACTTCGGCAGCAGGCATGGGCTGGGCGGCTCGCACGTACATCAACACTGCGGGCAACCCCGAACAGCGGAAGAAGCAGCTGACGCAGGAGAACTTCTACAAGAACGCTGTCGCGCAATCGAGCTGGTCGAACGTGATCCCCGCGGTCACCGACGCCGTGTGGGCGGACGCCTTGGGTAACGACCCGGTGTTCGCCAACAACCGCTCGACCGGCCTGGAGAACGGCGTGATGGGCATCCCGTCCATCGACCTGTTCAACAAGGTCTACGGCAGCACGCGGATGATCGGTTCGGCCATCCGCGACGATGAGGAGATCACCGAGAAGCAGATGCGCGACTTCTGGAAGATTTGGTGGTTCAACAACATGACGGGCGTCCGCAACATCGCGGATCAAGCCCTACAGCAGTTCCCTGACCGCAAGGACGGGACTGATCGACCGTAACCAGGAGGCCCTTCGGGGCCTCCACCTTTTTGAGGACGCATGATCGAACTATCGCGCGGCCTTTCCTTCGTGCTCTACACCTACGAGGGAGGCCCTACGCGGTTCACCGTGCCGTTCCCGTACATCGCCCGCGAACACATCCGGGCGTTCGTCGGTGAACCGGACGCGGCCCGCGCTGTCTCCGTGTCGTGGGTGGACGCCAGCACCATCGAGATTCCGTCGCAGGATGGCGTGCTCGACGCACCCTACACTGTGACCATCCGGCGATTCACGCCGATTGACGCCCTCCTGGTCAACTACAAGGAAGGCGCAAACCTCCCGGCGCGCGACTTGTCCAAGTCGTTCCGCCAACTGCTGTACGCACACCAGGAACTCGCCGAGTTCGGTGGTGGCAGCGGCCTCCCCGGTGGCGGCCCCGGTAACCCCGGTGGCGACCCGGACCTCAACGCAATCATCGAGCAGCTCCTCCGCTCGCCAGCACTGCAAGACCTGCTGACCCGCATCGACCTTATCGACGTGAACGCCGAGGCGATCCTGGAGGAAATCATGCGCTCGCACGAGTTCTTCGACGTGCAGCGCGACTATGGCGACAAGATCAGCACGGCCACCCACGAGATCGGACTGCTGACCGAAGGCAACAAGGTCATCGCGCAGCAGATCATCGACCTGTTCGCGCGGGTGGACTACGGCGAGCAAAGTAGCCAGGCACGATTCCTGGAGGTCAATCGCGCCATCGCTGACGAGCGCTCCGCGCGCGTCGAGGCGATCACCGAGCTGCAAGGCCAGGTGGTCGAGAACGGCAAGACGATCTCCGCAGCGCTCAACCAGCGCATCGACGAGGTGGAGAGCACCACCGAAGCGGCGCGTGCGGCCACCGAGCAGCGCCTCGGCGCAGAGATCGAGGACAGCGCGGCGCAGGTCCGCACCGCGGTCATGGCCGAGGTTGACGCAACCAAGGCCCGCGTGTCCGACGTTGAGACGGCAGTAGTCCGCCACGGCGAGAACATCGCTGGCCTGGCCGAGACCACCGAAGCCCTGACGGACGCCGAGGGTGCCAACACGGCATTCCGACAGCAGATGGCGGCCAGCTACGGCGCGAACGTGCCGCAGGGGATTGCCAATGAGATCGACGGCCAGGTGTCGGCGGTTTCGGCCGCCTTCGAGCAGCGCATCGACACCGAAGCGTCCGCGCGCGAAGCCCTGGCTTCCCAGGTATCCACGCTGGAGACCAGCACCGCGCCGACGATCTTCTCGGACGCGCAGCCCTCCCCGCCCGCTGGCGGCTTCAAGGTTCCGACCTTTTGGGTCAAGACCGTGCAGACCGGCGCGTACCTGACGCAGATTTGGGATGGCACCGGCTGGCGCAAGGCCGACCTGGATGTCACCTCTCCGACCGGCGCGCTGGTGCAGCAGCTCAACACCACCAAGATCACCGCCGAGCAGGCACAGGCCATCGCGGCCACGCAGGTCCAGGCGTTCAAGGACGGCGACTTCGCCACCATCCGGCAGGAGTTCAACGTGGTCGCCGGGCAGCACTCCGGCATGTACGGTCAGTGGCAGGCCAACTACTCGGTCAAGATCAACGCGGGCACCATCAACGGCGTCCCCGTGGTCGCCGGTATCGCCCTCTCCGCCAACCCGCAGACCGGCAGCGACTTCATCGTCACCGCGGATCGCTTCGCCTTCGTCCACCCGCAGTACACCTCGGGCGGCACCTTGGCGAGCATCAAGTATCCGTTCGTGATCGGCACTGTCGGCGGCCAGTCCACCGTGGGCATCCAGGGTGCGCTGGTGGTGGACGGGACGATCACTGCGGACAAGATCAGGGTGAACTCCCTGGCCGCGCTCACGGCAAACGCAGGCACGATCAACGGCGGCACGTTCAAGACCCACACCCTCGACGGCAACGGCAACATCGTCAACGCTGCCGAGTTCCGCGTGGAAATCTCCAACCTCGGCGACTGGCCCCTGTGGGTCGGCTCCGGCGCGAAGAACGCCAACAACGCGGTGTTCTACGTGGACCGCAACGGCGGCGCGTTCTTCCGAGGCCGCGTCAATGCTCCCAACATCGTTGGGCAGTTCCAGTCGGCGACCGGCGTGTGGTGGACCGGGGCAACGAGCCTCTGCTACCAGGCGGGCAACAACTTCATCCCGCTCGGCGATTGGGTGGCGATCCACGAGTTCTGGCTCGGCGCTCCGGTGCTGGCTGGCGAGGGTCATACGCCCTCCGTGTCGGTGACCGTCACCGCGAACACGCGCGTCTACGGGCTGCACGTCATCTTGGAGGAGCTGCGCGACTCTGTGTGGGTCGTCATCGCCTCGCACGAGCCGCCGATGTACCGCGCGTTGATTCAGCAGATGGGCGGCGACGGCAACACCTTCACCGCGTCCAACTTCTACACCTACGAGCAGTCGGTGACGCTCTCGGCGTCCGGCGCATGGACAGGCGGTGCCCGCGCATTCCGCGTGCGGTGCCGCGCATCCAGCCCGCCTCCGCAGGTCCACGGCTACGACGCCCCGGCCTACCCGAACTACCTCATCACGTCGATTGGCGGCTTCGCCTTCGGCATCCGATAACCCTCAGAGAGAACCCAAGCACCGCATGAGCACTACCCCCGGCTACGTCTCCAACGCCGAGCTGGCCTCGCGCCTCTCGACGCTGGTAGACCGCTGGAACCGGCGCGAGAATCAGATGATCGCGCTGCTGACTCAGGAGGAAGGCACCGTCGTCGTGACGGACGGCCTGGGCAACAACCACACCCTCCCCTCGTTCCCGCAGCTCCAGAAGGACGTGGCCGGGCTGACCGACGAGCTGACCGGCTCGGTCGTGCAGGTGCGCGACCTGGTGTCCGTGGCAACCGGCATGGCGAACGCCGCGCAGGCGTCCGCAGATGACGCCTCTGGCTTCGCCGACGCTGCCGAAGCATCCGCCGTGCGCGCTGCGGAATCCGCCGCGAGCATCGACGACGACGTGCAGGCCACCGCCGACGCGGCGACCTTCGCTGCTGCCAAGGCGGCCGAGGCTTCCGACAGCGCGACCGAGGCGGCAAGCTCCGCAGTGGACGCCGCCGCTTCGGCGACGGCCTCGGCCACCTCGGCGCTGGCTTCGGCTGGCTCCGCAAGCCAGGCGGGCACGTCGGCCACCGCAGCGGGTCAGGCGCGTTCCGACGCGCAAGCAGCGGCGACTGCTGCCGCCACGTCACGGGATCAGGCGCAGACCATCCTGGGCTATGCGACCGACGCGGCCGACCGCGCGGAAGCTGACGCCACCGCTGCCGCAGCATCGGCTGCCGCAGCCGCCGACAGCGCGACCGCCGCAGCGACCTCGGTCACTCAGGCGACCACCCAGGCCAACCGGGCGGAAGCCCAGGCGTCCGCCGCGGCGACCAAGGCTGGCGAGGCTGCTGGCTCGGCGACCACCGCAGCCGGTCATGCCTCCGCTGCGTCCGGCTCGGCGTCTGCCGCCTCGATCTCGGCGCAGACCGCATCGTCGGCCAAGGCCGCTGCCGAGGCTGCCCGCGACAAGGCTGGCCTGTACGCGAACGCGCCGCAGGGCACCGAGGTCTCGCCGGGCGAGTTCTCGGCGAAGCATTGGGCCGCCCAGGCGCAGGCTGCCGTCACTGGCTCGCTGGTCTACATGGGATCGTGGGATGCCGGCACTGGTGCGTTCCCGGCCAACCCGGTGAAGGGTCACTTCTACAAGGTGGTCGGCGAAGGCACTGTGGGCGACATCCACTGGCGAGTCGGCGACCAGGCGCTCTACGGCGCTACCTGGGAGAAGATCGACAACACCGATCAGGTCACCAGCGTCGCCGGTAAGCAGGGCGACGTGACCCTCGTGGCTGGCGACATCGGCGGCCTGGGCGCGCTGGCGACCCGCGACGACGTGGACTTCAACACCCACGTCACCGGGAAGCCGACGACCTACCCGCCGAGCACCCACACGCACACCAAGGCGCAGGTCGGCCTCGACAAGGTGGACAATACCGCCGACCTCGACAAGCCGATCAGCACCGCGACGCAGACGGCGCTCGACGGCAAGGCGGCGGCGACGCACACGCACACCATCGCCAACGTGACCGGCCTCCAGTCCGCGCTCGACGGCAAAGCGGCGGCGTCCCACTCGCACACCATCGCAAACGTAACCGGGCTGCAAGCGGCGCTCGACGGGAAGTCGGCAATCGGCCACACGCATACCGCCGCCGAGATCGCCAACGTCGTCAACGTGACCGACGATCAGTCCATCGGTGGCGTCAAGACGTTCGCCTCCGGGCAGATTCGTGTGCAGGGATTTGGCGGCGAGGCCACGTCCGGCGTCATGTACCTGGGGTCGCTGGATCGCTATGTGTACGTGCCGCCAGCTGCGAACTCGCTGGAGTTCCGATTCGGCGATGGCACGGGTGGCGTCGCGTCCCTCAACGCTGGCGGCACCGTCTGGACCTCGGCGAACTTCAACCCGGCAGGAAAGGCCGACGCCGGTCACACGCACACCATCGCAAACGTCAGCGGCCTCCAGTCCGCACTGGACGGCAAGGCGAGCCTGGGTGGCGCAACCTTCACCGGGCAGGTCACTCTGGCCTATGGCGCGCCGCTGCGGTTGACCGGCATGGGTGCAGCGGGAACCGCGTACATCCACGGAACGAACGGCGCTGGCGATGACGTTTGCTCGATCACCCGCGTGAACACGAACAGCTGGTACAACCTGTACTGGAACGGTGCTGCGAACATTGCGGGCCGCCTGACGGTCGGCGATCAGATTTACCTCAACGCTGGCTGGTTCCGCTCCCAGCAGTCCGGCACCGGCTGGTACTCGGAAGCGCACGGCGGCGGCATCTGGATGCAGGACAGCACCTGGGTTCGCACCTACGGCGGCAAGGGATTCCTTATCGCTGGCCCAGGCGGTAGCGGTGGCGACCTCCGTTTGGAGAGCTACTCGCCAACCATCACCTGTTACGACTCCGACAACGGGACCACGCACTGGCTCCATTGCAACGACAACAACCACGGCTTCCTCGCCAGCAACGCCTTCTCGTGGTGCGCCTACCGCGACGGCAGCAACAATTGGGTCGCCACGGGCAACATCGTCGCCTATGCGTCCGATGCGCGTCTAAAGAAGAACATCGTGGACGCCTCGGCCTCCAAGGTGGCCGACTTCTTCGACCGCTTCCGTGTACGCGAGTTCGATTGGGATGCCAAGGCAATCGCCGAGCTGAATCCCACGTTCCACCCGAGCGCGGATCACGAGGTCGGCGGCATCGCGCAGGAGGCCGAGGAGGTCTACTCGTTGATGGTCGCCACGCACGCAAACGGCATCAAGACGATCCAGTGGGAGAAGGCTATTCCCTTCCTTATCGCTGAGGTGCAGGCGCTGCGTAAGCGCGTCGCGGACCTTGGGGGAGGTGCCTGATGGCCCTCCCCGGCTCCGGCCCTATCTCCTGGGAAATGATCCGCGCCGAGTTTGGCGGCGGCTACCCGATCTACGCGGACCAGTATTACCGAGGACGTGGATTGGTGCCCGACGTTCCGGCCAACTACGGCGTCCCCACGAGCGGCCCGATCTACGCCTCGCAGTTCTACAACGCGGTCAAGGCGACGCCGTTCCAAGCATCGCTGTCGCCGAGCTACCTGATGGGTAACTGGCCTCAGTCCACCAACGGCACGGTCAGCGAGTCGTTCAGCGTTTATTGCTCGGGCGGCACCGGCAACTACTCCGTGGTCTCCCGCTCCGTCACAGGCGGCGCGTCGATCTCCGGCAGCGGCCTCGGTGGCACTGTGACCGCCTCTGGGCGGAACACCTCCCGCATGGGGCAGTTCACAGTCGTCGTCACCGATGGCGTCACGCAGATCACCCTGACCGGCAACTACGAGTACAGCTTCGGTCGTCCGCTCTAACGCATCCACCACCTACAAGAGACCTAATGCACGATGAAGTGAAGCTGGTCGGCGCTCTCGCGGGCGTCGGCCTCATCGTGGGCATCGCAAAGATGCTCACGTCGAACGATCCGATCACCTGGAAGCAGGCGCTCGGCCGCGCAATCCTCTCTGGCGCTACCGGCCTTGCCGCTGGTGCCATCGTCATTTTCATCCCCGGCGTCTCCTTCGTCGCCCAGGTCGCGCTCGCGTGCATCCTGGCGTCGCTCGGCACGTCCGCGCTGGAGACCGTACTGAACCGCGTCGTCAACAAGTGACCGCCCCCAAGGATGCCTTGGAGCGACTGCACGCCGCAGTCGCTGACAAGCTCGCCGACACCATCGACTCGATGGAGTCGGACGCGAAGGGCCTGGCCTCGATCCTCAACGTGGCCCGGCAGTTTCTCAAGGACAACGGCATCGACGTTGCGGCCACGCCGCCCGGCTCACCGCTGGGCAAGCTGGCCGACAAGGTGTCCGAGTTCCCGTTCGATCCCGCTGAGGATGGGCGGCTGAACTGATGGAGGGCATGACGAGCCTCCACGTTCGTCACCCTTTCGAGGACTTCCGCAACTTCGCCTGGTACGTCTGGAAGGAGCTGGGGCTACCAAGCCCCACTCCGATCCAGTACGACATCTGCGAGTTCCTGAAAACCGGCCCGCGCCGTCGCGTCATCATGGCGTACCGCGGCGTCGGCAAGTCCTGGGTGACGGCCGCCTACGTCTGCTGGCTCCTCTGGAAAGACCCCCAGCACAAGATCATGGTGGTCTCGGCATCGAAGGAACGCGCCGATGCGTTCTCGGTGTTCGTCAAGCGCCTGATCGAAACCCTGCCTGAGCTGCAACACCTGCGCCCGCGTCCCGACCAGCGCAACTCGAACCTGGCGTTCGATGTCGGTCCCGCGCAGCCCGATCAGTCGCCCTCGGTGAAGTCGGTCGGCATCAACGGCCAGCTCACCGGCTCCCGCGCCGACACCATCATCGCGGACGACATCGAAGTCCCAAAGAACTCCATGACCGTCGTGCAGCGCGAGAAGCTCGCCGAGCTGGTCAAGGAGTTCGACGCGGTGCTCAAGCCTGGCGGCGAGATCATCTACCTCGGCACTCCGCAGACCGAGGAGTCGCTCTACAACAAGCTGCCCGAGCGCGGCTACGTCATCCGCATCTGGCCTGCGCGCTACCCGAAGGACACCAAGCACCGTCAGGTGTACGGCGACCGCCTCGCGCCGATGATCGCCGATGCGTTCGACGCGAACCCCAAGCTCGCTTGGAAGAACTGCGAGAGCGTCCGCTTCTCCGATGAGGACTTGATGGAGCGCGAGGCGTCCTACGGACGCTCCGGCTTCATGCTCCAGTTCATGCTCGATGCGTCGCTGTCCGACGCCGAGAAGTACCCGCTCAAGCTGTCCGACCTGATCGTGATGGACGTGGACCGCGAGGTCGCTCCGATCCGCGTGGTCTACAGCAGCGGCCCGGAGTACATCGTCAGCGACATCCCGTCCGTGGGCTTCACTGGCGACCGCCTGTACCGGCCCATGTACCTCGCCTCGGAAATGGAGGAGTTCACCGGCAAGGTACTCGCCATCGACCCCTCGGGCCGAGGTGGCGACGAAACCGGCTACGCGGTCGTCGGCATGCTTCGCGGCATGCTCTACGCGCGCCGCGCTGGTGCGACCAAGGGCGGCTACGACGACGACACGCTGGAGACCCTGGCGCACATCGCGCGCGCCGAGAAGGTCTCCGCAGTCCTCATTGAGGCGAACTTCGGTGACGGCATGTTCGCCAAGATGCTCTCCGGCGTCCTGGCGCGCGTGTACCCGTGCTCCATCGAGGAGGTGAAGCACTACGGCACCTCGAAGGAGAACCGAATCATCGACGTGCTGGAGCCGGTGCTGAACCAGCACCGCCTGGTGGTCGATGCCTCGATCATCCGCGCCGATCAGAAGTCCGAACAGAAGTACCAGCTGTGCTACCAGCTGACGCGCATCACGCGCGACCGCGGCGCACTGCGCCACGACGACCGCCTCGAAGCGCTGGCGATGGCCGTGAAGTATTGGGCCGACCAGCTCTCCCGAGACGTGTCCAAGGAGGAGCAGCGCTACCTGGAGGAGCTGCTCGACCGCGAGTACGCCTCCTTCATCCAGTCCGTGACCGGCCGCATGCCGTCACCCGACAACTACCTCGACATCCTGTAGGAGACCCAATGTCCAACACGCTCGCTGCGTGGCTGATGGCGCTCGCCGCCGCTGGCCTGCTGTACCTGTTCCTGCGCCGCAAGAACGACGACGACAACGACGGCCCGAGCGCACCCGCGCCGGTAACGCCGTGCGACTGCAACCACGCTCCCTGCTGCCACACCCAGGGCGGCCAGTCGAACCCCTACGCGCCGGTATGACCGACGCAAAGCTGCCGAGCCTCGTGGAGGTCAGGGACAACCTGATCCCCGCGGCGGCCCGGCTGCTCCCCGGCGTGGCCTTCACTCCCGAAGCGAAGGTCATGCTGCTCGCCATTGGTCTCCAGGAATCTCGCTTCGAGCACCGCAGGCAGATCAAAGGCCCCGCACGCGGCTTCTGGCAGTTCGAGGCGGGCGGCGGCACCGCAGGTGTACTCCGTCACCCGGCGACCTCCGCACGCGCCTCACAGCTCGTCTCCGCGCGTCTGGAGCGTCCCTCGACCGCTGCGGTCAACGAGGCGCTCGCCTCCGACGACGTGCTCGCCTGTGCGTTCGCTCGCCTGCTGCTGTTCACCGATCCGCGTCCGCTGCCCGCCCTGGGTAACCCCCAGGCCGCATGGGACTACTACGTCCGCAACTGGCGGCCGGGCAAGCCGCACCGTGACACCTGGGACGCGCTCTACGCGAAGGCCCTGGCAACCATCCGCAACACCTAACCGGAACCCATGAACTTCAAGACCATCTACAACCGCGCCAGCGAGCGCCTGGTGCGCGCCTACGAGCGCGCTAAGGGGTACGTAGCGCTACGCATTGCCCTCGCCTCGCAGTGGCTCCTGGAGCGCCTGCGCGAGACCTCCCGTCGCACCTACACCGGCTGGCTGTTCGTCGTCGTGTTCCTGGCGCTGCCCTACGTCGTCCTCGGCGGCCTGTGGGAGCACCTGCGGAATGCCGCGGAGCGCCTGTGGGATGACGTGAACGACATCGAGTGGGCTGCGTTCACCCCGAGCTACTGGCGGGAGCACATCAAGCAGTGACCACGCTGGCCTTTGACGGCCGGCTCGTTGCTATCGACTCGCAGGTCACCGCTGGTGATCTGCGGTACGAGGAGGAGAAGTTCTACCGCACCACCGACACCACCGGGCGCGACCTGGTGGTGTTCGGCGCGGGCACCACTTCCCACATCCAGCGAGCCGTGCGCGAGCTGTCGGAGGGATTCGACGAACTGACCAAGGGCGAGTACACGATCCTCGTGGTCGGCCTGCGGGACAACCCGGTGGCCTTCTACCACGACGGTCTCCCTCTCGACCTCCGGCGCGACTTCCTCGTCGCCGGTAGTGGTGGTGCGATTGCCCTGGCCGCCATGAAGGCAGGCCACAACGCGACCGAAGCAGTCCTCATGGCCTGCTCGACGGACCTCTACAGCGGTCCTCCGGTGCAGACCTACGACACGGTTACAAAGCGTTTCCTAAAACGCCGGACCTGAACTACTGGCGCATGGACGCGCCTAAACAGGAATGCCGATTTGGCGAGTCCTATCAAGGGCGCTCATGAGTTCTTTGATGCGGTACGGCTTCGGGAGAAAGGTCGCCCACTGGTGAGCGTCAGGGAGCTGCGGGTTCGGCACCCCGGACGCGAACATGTAGGGAATTCGGTGCGACAGCAGGTAATCGGCGACGGACATTGATGCTCCGTCCTGCGTCTGGATGTCTAAGATCGCCGCGTGAAATGCTTTCGCCTCTATGCGGTCGAATGCATCGGCAGCGGAGGCGACCACATCGACCTCGTAACCCTGCATCGCCAGGATTTCCTTCAACATCCCTGAGAGGTCAGGATCATCTTCCATGACCAACAACGAGCCGAGCCGACCCTGGCTGTATGCATCCGTAGCCATCGCGCGTTCTCCCACGCCTACGTTCCCCAAACGGTTCGTACCGTACACGACGGCCAGTTAAAAGACAGGAAACGACTCTACCTGAAAGTGAACAGTTCAGCTATCACGCCAATTCTTCATCCTTGAACCACCACATTACAGCCAAGACGACAAACCAAACGATCAGCGGGACGCCAATCGTGAATTCCACGAGTAGGCCTCTCATGTGCTCGTGCTGCGCGGCCTCAGTCAGTGCAGAATCCAGAATTGGCACCGCATCGGCCACCACGCTGTACGAGGTCGTGTCATCGTTTATGACCTCGCGGGTACGTTCGACCAGCTCCCGTGCTGCTCGAAGCTTCGCGTGCTGATATGCGGCGGGCACTCCAGCACAGACCAGCGAGAGGACAGTGACCAGCGCCGCCAAGCGAATGAGGAGGGTATTGAGCGATGCCATAGATGCTCGTTGTAATGTCTATGCCAACCGCTAAGTTTATTCGACCACGGAGCACTGGGAGGGCTTGACAAGGGTGCTATCATAGTAAGACCTAAGTATTACTCTAGCAGGACTATAGAGTTCTATTCATTGGTATTCACCATCAAGTAGAGCTACAGTTCTCCTATGCACTCCTGGGGTGTTCCTCTGTCCTCCTTGGGTGCCACTGCGGCGGACTAGACCTCCGTCCCATCCTTGATGCCCCATAGCACCACGCCCGCACCAATCCAAGCGAGCGCCGGGATGCCCAAAGCGAGCTGGAGAAACAGGTTGCGGGAATTGCGGTTGCTGATGAGGTCATTCGTCGCGGCG
This sequence comes from Stenotrophomonas sp. YJH_SMC_21, assembly GCF_059369555.1. Taxonomy (NCBI): domain Bacteria; kingdom Pseudomonadati; phylum Pseudomonadota; class Gammaproteobacteria; order Lysobacterales; family Lysobacteraceae; genus Stenotrophomonas; species Stenotrophomonas sp. YJH_SMC_21. The sequence continues at coordinate 58,230 of NZ_JCAFSU010000006.1, read as the reverse complement.
TCAAACGTCCGCACCGCCTCATCAACCAACACCTGCGGCGAGGCGTCGTTCTCGATGATCTGCTCGTTCCAGGAACGCAACTCCTCAGCGCTCCTTACGCCGGTCTGAAAGTACGCGGCAGGGAGTCCTGCGAGCACTAAGGCCAGGACGGTGATCGCGGTAGCGGTTCTTATCGTGTATCGGCGGGCGTACATAACGTCTCCTCGAAGTGACAGAGGTGGTCGAAAGGTTTGCGGCAAATTTCCGAAGGAGTATCCAACTACTTGGAACGGCGCGATCACCCCCCGTAGGGGGTCGCCCCCTGTAGCGTAAGGCACGATGCGCCCCCTTCGCGTCACCTGCGGCGTCACCACCTCGGCTAACCTACTGATTCCAAAGGTGAACCACCGGATTAGGTATCCAGTGCCTAGGCAATCCCATGCGATACCTGGGCAACCTGCGGACATCCGCGCTCAAACGTTCGCGCCCCTGTCTGTCCCTATCTGTCTTTTTGCCCTGACCGCCACGCGCCCACCTCGGCACCACCTCGGCACACCTGCCGACCACCTCGGCACACCCTGCCCGGCCTATGCCCACCTGCCGCCCACCACGGCCAGCCAATGCGCCACCACGGCCCACGCAAGGCCCGCCACGGGCACCCCTACCGCCCCGCCTATAGAAGCTCCCCACGCGCGCGCTAGGCGCTCCCTGCGACCATCCAAAATCGTTGCCATCGGGGTATTGACAGCCATGCGGGGATTGATCTAATCTATACCCGTCGCCAGCAACACGGCGGCAGCGGAAAAGGCGGCGACAGACGTGCGACCGATGGATCGACAGCACCTAGAGCTTATCCCGCCAGCACTGAGGACTAGCCCCAAAGGCCCCTAAGCGCACCGCAGGTAACGTCCGGCTCAACCATCCCCCTACCGGGAGTGATTGACAAACCGGGAGCAAAAGGGCATAATGCCCACCATCGAACAACGGCCGCAGGGTGCGGTCGGGACAGTAGGAAAGGGGCAGGCAGGAGCGCCGCCCACGGCAGAACGCGGGGAGCTGGGAACACTAGCCGCGCCGGGAAGTGTAAGGGCCGATGAAGGCCGCCACGGATACCGGGTCACCGCCAGAAAGAGCGGGGCCATCTGTACGGGATTCCTAGGCGAGCTGGAGGCGCTCCCGGAAGCTGGCGACGGTCAGATTCCATGCCTTACGAGCATGAGTCTGACCGCCAAAGCGCCCCTACCGTTGTGATGGGGCGTTTTGGTGGTCCGATTCACTGGAGAGCAACCCATGACGATGATCCCGTTTGATATGACCGCCCGCGACTACTACGTGGCCGGTTGCATCCGCCGCGGCATCCGCGAGCACCGCGCCCGACTCAACGAGCGGGAGCGCCAGGCACACAAGAACCGCACCCAAGTTGCGCCTTGTCCATCCCCCGTTGTCATCTGATCCCCTTTCGTCAACCCGGTTTTCCACACCCCGCCGACGTGTGACGGCGGGTCTTTTTTGGAGCTACCATGAGCACCAATGGACCACTGGAGGACTTGCAAGTGCGCAAGCTCACCGCTGAGATTCGCAAGATCAACCGCGAGAGCGACAAGCTGATGATGGAGACCCGGTGGTATCCGCTGGTGGTCGCCACGGCCTTTGTGGCTGGCATCGTCACGCTGACCAAGCTGTTCCTCTAACAGCGCCCTACCCCAATCCCCCGAAGCCGCCGCAAGGCGGCTTTTTTGTTGCCCGGAGAAAGCTATGAACAAAATTCCTTCCGCCCTGATCGCCGCCGCTCTGCATGTGGCCCCCAAGAATGACGTTCGCTTCTACTTGAATGGCGTGCTGATTGAGTCGCACGCCGATGGTGCGATCATCGTTGCTACAGACGGCCACCGCATGCTTGTGGTGCGTACCAGCCTGCCGTGGGACATTGGCAAGATCATCGTGCCGCGCAATGCGTGCGAGCTGGTCGCCAAGATGAAGGGCGATGTCTATTTCAGCGCCGTGGGCGATGCCAGCCGGTTCAAGGCGGAGCGCGGAGGCCAGGCCATTGAGTTTGCTGCCGTTGATGGAACCTACCCGGACTGGCGTGCTGCGGTGTCCAAGCCGAACGAACTCAAGCTGTCCGGATTCGCGCCTGCCGTCCTCGAAGGCGTAGTGAAGGCGGCCGGTGTAATTTGCAAGGCATTCGGCGGCAAGGCCACTTCACTGATTCCGGTGACTGGCGGCGACGTGGCGGCCATGTTCGGTATTGGCGGCATCACCGATCCGAGCATCAGGTGCGCGTCTTTGATCGTCATGCCAATGCGCGACTCGTCATACCCGGAAGCCCTGTGCAGCGACGCGCTCCGCGCTTAACCCGAACCCATCAGCCGCCGCAAGGCGGCTTTTTTGTTGCCCGGAGAAAGCCATGAACCTCGACAACTACGCCCCCGAGAGCGCGAAGCGCATAGCCGTGGCGCTGGTGGATGCCGCCCTCGCCGCTGGTTACTCGCTCGGCGTCTACGACGGCGAAGAAACCACGGTGCGGCACAGCCGCGACCGGCAAGAAGTGTTGGAGGCCCTCGCCTCTACCGACCACGATCACCTGCGGTTCTACCGCCCGGACGCAACAAAGGCGGGGTTTGTGCTCCTGATTTGGGAGAACGGGGACGACGCCGCGAGCGACTGGAGCGACAACGACGAGACCAACGCGCTGGTGATGCCGGTGCTGCGCGGGCTGGGGGTGCTGTGATGGAACTGCGCACCTACGGAACCCGCAACGTGTTCCTGGCACAGCCGGGGCGCTATCACGAACAACTGGCGGCGACCGCGATGACGCCGCAGCAAGCCGAGGAGTTCGCCACCGTGGTCAACCGCGCAATCAGGGATACCGACTTCGACCCCATCGACCTCGCGCAGCTGGCGAGCGGGTGGACGTGGCCCGAGCCGATGAGCACCGCGCCGCTGGGCATTGAGGACTCCGAATTTCTTGTCGAGGTGGCGCGCATGCTGCACCGCCTCTGGCAGGAGGTCGGCGAGCAGTGGAGCGGCGTTTGGGCCTACGACATCGCCGACCCGCTGGGCGGGTGGCTGTCGAGGAACGGCATCAACCACGAGACCGCCGATGGCGTGGCCCGCGCCGAGCAGCAGGCCCGCGCATGGATCGCCGAGGGCATGGGAGCCGCGCGATGAGCTACCGCGAGGAGGACATCTTGTTCGAGACCGAAAAGGCATGGGTGCTGCGCAAGGGGCCGAACCATTTTGAGGTCTACAAAATCGGCCTCACCCACTCGACACGCCACGGCATTTTTCACAACATCCCCGGCGCACTGGATCGCGCCATCGAACACGCAAAGGGCCTGTCGCAATGAGCAATGACAACGAGCTGGCTGTACCTGCCGGTGACAAGCTGGTCACCCTGGGCGACCGATCGGTCTCCTACGGTCCCCGCCAAGAGTTCGACGGGAGCGTCGAGCCTTGCGCACCGATGGCCGCGCAGTTTTGGGGCGTCTACCGCTGGGCCGGTAAGGACCGCTGGTGGTGGATTGCCGACGTGGCCGACGAGGACACCGCCCGCGCAGTGGCCGCCGCCTACCTGCTGAACGTCAAGCCCGATTGGGCGCACTGACCGATAACCACCCCTGATCCCGAGGCCCGCCTAGTGCGGGCCTTCGCATTTCTGGAGCACACCATGCAAATCTACGTTGCCTGCCTTGCCTCATATAACGCTGGCCTCCTGCACGGCGAGTGGATCGACTTGGAGGGACGCGACGCCGACGACGTGCGCGATGAGATTGCCCGCATCCTGCGCGAGTCGCCGCACCCGAACGTGACCGTTGATTGCCCGGATTGCGGCGGTACTGGAACCACATACGTCCCCCGAGTATTCGGCGGGGCGGAATGCACGGCGTGTGGCGGAAGCGGCAAGGTCGCCAGCGCCGAGGAGTGGGCCGTCCACGACTACGACGACGTGTTCGGGGATACCTGGGGCGAGCACCCCGACCTGGACAAGCTGTGCGCATTGCAAGAGCGGCTGGACGAGTTGCACAACGACACCGAACGCGCTGCCTACACGGCCTTCTGCGACCACGAGGGCCTCGACGATGTGACCGTGGAGCAGTTCCACGAAGCCTACGTGGGCCAGTTCGATAGCTGGGCCGACTTTGCCGAGAACTATGTGGACGAATCGGGGCTTCTCCACGGCGTGCCCGACGCCCTCTCCCGCTACTTCGACTACGAGAGCTATGGCCGCGACATTCGGCTCAACGGTGACGCGTTTGAGGTGAGCGGCTTCTACTTCTGGAGCCGCTAACGCCGCTTCCGCAAGACCCTGCGCCAATACAGGTATGTGCGATGCGCCGGCACCGAGCTAGTCCACACCCATACGACTAGGTGAAGGGCCGTAATGGCGACTTCTACGCGGGGGTCAATCATCGAACGGTCCTTGGGGTCGGGAGTGGCGATCACGCCCTTCAGCCCTAATCATAAGGCCAATCTCGATATTTGGCACTCATTGTTCCATTTGTAGCACTTGCATAACAGGAGACTTACATATGCGTAACGCAGATTTCACCGCAAACTCGACCCTGGTGATCGTCAACGTGGCCCTCCGCGTCCACCAGTTCGGCCCGTTCTTGGTATTCGAGCGGGAGGTTTTGGTCCTGCATGAACGGACCTACGAGGTGCCCGAATGATTCGGACCATCAATTTCGACCATAACGAGAAGCGCGGCGCTCTCCGCGCGATGCTCGGCCTACTCAACGAGCGCGTCCAGTTCTCGGTCGTCCCCGAGGACTGTGGCTGGCGGGTGTCGTATCCGGTCCCACCCGCGGCCCCAACGGAGACCCCGCGGCCATGACTTCACTGCACCAGTCGGGATCAATCTCTCCCGTGGTACTTGATTCCTACGGACGCGCCATCATTGTGGCCTGTAGTCTGCCCGACGGCAGCGTCATGCTGTCGGGCTGCGCATCCGCAGACGACCAGGGGGGCGTTCTCAGTCTATGAGTACGGTGAGACGGACAATAGCCAGCGCGGTAGTCCGCGTAGGGCAAGGACTGTTTTTTGCATCCGTGGTCGGGGCCATTGTGACCCTGGCGGCGATGCTGGCACTACCGTTCTTAAAACACTGAAACGTAAGACCTTTTTGTGGAGCGCAGCCGGGGGTGGCGGCGCATTACAACGCCGTGAGCAGGGGACAGGACGGCCCCTTCGCAGGGCAGAAGTACCTGGACCTGTTCGTGAAAGCCTTTGGATATGAGATCGGAATCGACCCCTCCCCCACGCCTTGGCAGCGTGGTTTCTGGATGGACAAAATTGGCAAGAATGCCATCAACATTGGCTTGGGCCTTGTAATCCTTACATTGCGGCTCCAAGATAGACCCTGATGGTTTCCCAAGGGGGAACCATCCCCTTACGGAAAATGAGCGCACCATGAATCTCTCGCAGAAAGAACTGACGGCCATTCTCACAACCGCACTGTCAGCCTTCCGGGAAGAGATCGACGAGGACATCACCGCCACCCGCATCCTCACCCTACTCGCCGTTGTGGACGAGCCGGGCATTCAGCAGGTGGACCTTGAGCGCGTCCTCGGCGGACTCTCTCCCTCCGCAGTGAGCCGCAATGTGCTCGACCTGTCGTCTATCAAGCGTAACCGCGAGCCGGGGCCTGACTTCCTAGAGCAGCGCCCTGATCCCGCCTACCGCAAGCGCAACCTGATCTTCCCGACGACCAAGGCGCTGCACTGGCTGGCTTCGCTCGCAGAACGTGTCAACCGCAAGGTGACGGCGCGCGTCGCAGCCGCCTAACCCCCAACACCCCGTTGTGCCCCGAGGCCCGCCTAGTGCGGGCCTTTTTCATTTCTGGAGATACACATGGCCCTTCGCCTCAAAGGGACCGCGCCCAAGCCGGGTGCGCCCGATAAGCGCTACTACATGCTCGACGTGCAGGAGGGATACCGGCGCGTGCGCTTGTCCACCGGCACCCGCGACCGCGTGGCAGCCGAGCGCAAGGAGCAGGCGGTCCTCGACGCCCTGCGCGACGACCCCGAGATTGCAGAGGACGCGCTGCGGGAGCTGATTCGGGGCAAGTCCCGGTCGGTGCAGATGGCCGTGGCGAAGGCCAAGGTCCGCCAGCGCACCCTCAAGGACGCGATGGACGACGCGCTGGACGACCGCAACTTTTGGGGCAAGCTCCGGTCCATCGACACCGTGCGTACCAACTGCAAGGTGGTCCAGAGCTACCTGGGCGAGGAAACGCCCATCAACGACATCACGCAGGCCGCGGTCAACGACATGGCGCAGCGCATGCTCGCCGACAAGGCGGCTCCCGCCACCGTGAACCGCAAGATGCAGTGCCTCCTTGCCCTACTGAAACGCGAGAGGAAGGCCGGCCGGTTCTTGGGAGAGCTGCCCGAGTACAGCTTGGCCGACGAGAGGGACAACGCACGCACGTTCGTCCTGAACGTTGAGGACGAGGAATTGATCCTGGCGCGGCTGCTGGAGTGGGACACGCTCCCGAACGGCCCTGCCGGAGGGCACCCACGGGTGCGCGACGGGGCGGACTACCGCGACCTGTTCGTGTGCCTCGCCGACCTGGGCTGCCGCATGAGCCAGGCCATCGGCATCCGGTGGTCCGAAGTAGTCGATCAGGGCGGAAGGCTCCACGTCCGCTTCTGGCGGCACGCTACGCTCAAGAAGGGGCGTCCCCGCACCCTACCCTGCACCGCCCGTGTCGCCGAGGTTCTACAGCGGCGCAAGGACGCCCTGGCGGCCACATCGGACGGCCCCTTCACGATGCTCAATCGCACGCGCGCCGACCGGCTGTGGCAATGGGCCATCAAGGGGACACATCTCGCTTCCGAGAAGGAGTGCGTACCGCATGCGCTCCGCCATACGTGCGCCACTCGGCTGCTGCTGGCGACCGGCAACATCAAGCTCGTGCAGGAGTGGCTCGGACACCGCGACATCCAGACCACCTCAGCGGTCTACGCGAAGGTACTGGCCGAGCAATCGCTCCAAGGCATGTCTGCACTGGAGCAGTTCCGCCTCCCAGCCGCCTCGAACGGAACAGGTGACGTTCCGAGACAGGGATCAATTGCCAAAGCGGGAATCCAATAGGACAACTGACCGTCGCCAGCTTATTTTTCAATCACTTAGGCAATCTGTGCTCGGCCAGATGGTGCGAAAGGCGGGACTCGAACCCGCACGAGGTCACCCTCACTGGAACCTAAATCCAGGGCGTCTACCAATTCCGCCACTTTCGCGTGGCCGGCACAGGTGTTCATTGTCGCAGGCGGGGGCCGGAAGCGGAAGGCCTGCACAAAGCTGAATCCGTCACTCCGGGCGACCGGCCGCCGCCCGGAGTGACCGTGGATCAGTGCTGCTGAGGTTCAACGCGTGCCGTGTCGGCACCGTGCCCGGACACTGCGTCCACTTTGCGGATTTCAACGCCCCCGTCGCTGGTCCTGCGCAACTGCACCGCCTCGGGCCGGGTCACGCCTTCAGCTGGCGCCGTCGGCTGCATCTGCATCGCCTCACTGACTGGCGCGGCGGGAGCGTGCAGCGCATCGGTGTCGCGCTGCACGGTCTGTGCCGGGTCGCCGGGCTGGCTGCAGGCAGCGAGCGCCGCCAGCGCGAACGACAACAACAGCACCGGGCGCAGTCGATTGATATCACCCATCAGGATCGTCCTTCATGCATGCGCCATCGGCGCGGAAGAACCATTGGGTGCGATGCAGGACGCGATGCGATGAGAAACAGCGCACAGCATTGAAAACACTGATGACGCATGTGACCCCGGTTTCATCATCGCTTCAGTAGATCCACGCCATGCGTGGATGCGGCCTCCGCCTTCTCCACGCATGACATGGATCTACCGGCTTGGCGACTTGGCGCCCTCAGCCCGGCCACAGGCAAGAAAAAAGCCACTTGGCTGACCAAGTGGCTTTCGTCTGGTGGGCTGTCAAGGATTCGAACCTTGGACCTATTGATTAAGAGTCAACTGCTCTACCAACTGAGCTAACAGCCCGAAATCGGGGCGCGAATTATGACCCGATCCGCTCGGTGGGTGCAAGCACTTTTTTCAACATCGTTGAAACCAGCGCTGCGGTCCCGCTGCTACTGCAGAACCCCGCCAGGCGGAGCGCTTCAGCGCGTGATCCATCGAAATGATGGGGTCACACTTATAAGAAAAAAGCCACCTGGCGTACCAGGTGGCTTCCGTCTTGGTGGGCCGTCAAGGATTCGAACCTTGGACCTATTGATTAAGAGTCAACTGCTCTACCAACTGAGCTAACGGCCCGTGAAACTCAGACGCACATTGTAGCGTGCATTCTGTTTATTGCAATACCGTTTCGGCAGCGCCGATACGGTTGAATCAGTGGGGTGGCTGAGGGGATTCGAACCCCCGACCACCGGAATCACAATCCGGTACTCTAACCAACTGAGCTACAGCCACCACTGAAACTTCTGCTCCCCTGCCGATGCTGCCAGCAGTGGAACCTGATGCGTTGCGACCGGGTGGGACCAGAAGGCCGTCCCCTGAAGCGAGTCCGGCATTTTCCGGGAGTCGCGAAGGAATTGCAAGCATTTCTTCACATTGATGTGCCGGTCGCCATTCCGGCCCGCGTCGCGCTGCGCACGCGCCCGCCTCAGCGCCGATCCTCATCCAGCAGTGACTTGAACAGATCGGCCGACGGCATCTGCGAAAGCGGGATTTCCGCCATCTTGAACCACTGCGTCGGCGCTTCCGGATGGGGTCCCGACAGCACCACCCTGCCCTTCCCGTGGCGATACGACGCAGCCGCAATGTCGCCATTGGTGTAGCGGGAAATCACCTTGAACCCTTGGTCGCGTGGCGCCTTGGGCAGGTAGGGACCGTCCTGGAAGTACACCGTCTGGCGACGCCCGTCCCAGACGACGGGAATCACGGCATCGTCTTCATCCTGCACCGGGAATCCCGGCCTGCCGGCCTCGGCGTCCAGGTCCTGCGCCAGCAGGCCCAGATGCGATGCACCGGCCAGGTAGGCCCCCATGCACAGGCCGATGTAGGTTCCGCCTGCATCGACGAAACGACGGATGACTGCCGCCCCCTCTTCGCCCATCGCCGCCATCGCGGCGTCGATGTCCTGCCCGCCCCCCGGCTGCACATAGGCCCGGTAGCGCGACGTGGCCAGCGAATCGACATCGACGGCCTCGCCCGGGCCGACGAACACCACGTGATAGTCCGGACGCGAACGATGGATGGCCTGTTCGACGGCCTCCGAACACCCTGGGCAACCGGCCTCGCCGCGGTAGACCGCAATCACGGGGGCATTGGCGGACGCCTGCACGGCAAGCCCCAGGCCCATCGCCAGCAGCAGACAGCGCGATCGCGCAACGGTGTTCATCAAGGGATGGCTCAGCGCAGTCACCCCGGCATGGGGCAGGCCGACTATGCATCGGCCACGACGGACCAGATTGAATGCGCGCCAACACAGCGCAGGACCAGGCAGAGGCCGGTAACAACAGGACCTGCAGGAGATGGGTGAAATGGCGCGCCCGACAGGAATCGAACCTGTAACCGCCGGCTTAGAAGGCCGGTGCTCTATCCAGTTGAGCTACGGGCGCCCGGACCGGAACGGTGTCCAATCCGACGTGATGTGGGATTGGTCGGGGTAGAGGGATTCGAACCCCCGACATCCTGCTCCCAAAGCAGGCGCGCTACCAGACTGCGCTATACCCCGGTCTTGCAATCCCCTCGGGCCAGGCCCGGGGAGCTGGTCATTGTGGCCAAGCGCATCATGAACTGTCAACGCGGGCGACTCGAACCCGACGCCTGGCACGGCACCACGTGCAGCCATCGGCTATGCTCCCGGTCATCGGCCGGATGGCCGTCCAGCCCCTCATCCGCACGGAGAACACGCATGCGCAGCGGCAACCCGGCTCTTTCCGAGTCGACCTTCCTCGACCTCGCCAGCGGCTCGGTGGTGACCAGCCCCGACCAGGTGATGACCCTCAACGGCACCGCCAACAAGACCGGCATCCTGCTGTTGTTGACCGTGCTGACCGCGGCGTTCGCCTGGAGCCAGGCGGTCGACGAGTACGGCCAGATTTCCGGCAGCGCGAGCCTGTACGCCATCGGTGGCGCGATCGGCGGCCTGGTGCTGGCATTGATCACCATCTTCAAGAAGGAATGGTCGCCGGTCACCGCGCCGATGTACGCGCTGGTCGAAGGCCTGTTCCTGGGCGCCGTGTCGGCGCTGTTCAACATGAAATACCCGGGTATCGTGTTCCAGGCCGTACTGCTGACCTTCGGCACCCTGGCCGCCCTGCTGGTCGCGTACCGCAGCGGCGTGATCAAGGCCACCGAGAACTTCAAGATGGGCGTGGTCGCCGCCACCGGCGGCATCGCCCTGCTCTACCTGGCATCGTTCGTGCTGGGCTTTTTCAACATCAACGTGCCGGTGATCCATGACGCCAGCTGGCTGGGCATCGCTTTCAGCCTGTTCGTGGTGGTCGTGGCCGCATTGAACCTTGTACTGGACTTCGACTTCATCGAGACCGGCGTGGCCCAGCGCGCGCCGAAGTACATGGAGTGGTATGGCGCATTCGGCCTGATGGTGACCCTGGTCTGGCTGTATGTGGAGTTCCTGCGCCTGCTGTCGAAGATCCAGCAGCGCTGAGTCGGAACATGCCATAGACGACAAAGGGCGCCTCTCGTGGCGCCCTTTTTCGTTCCTCCCTCAGCGCGCCAGCAGCGTCGGCAGCGACGAAGCCAGCAACGCAATGCCTGATGCGGTCAGCAGGCCCAGTACGACCTGCCTGAAGCGCAGCTCGCTGATGCCGATGTAGACGCGCGCGCCCAGCAGGGTCGGCACCAGCATGGCTGGCGCCACGATGGCGAAGTACGGGAGCATCTGCCGGCTCACCAGGCCACTGCCGACATAGGTGGCCATGGTCACCGCCAGCATGGCCAGATTGAAGTTCTGGATGACCGCGCGCTGCTCGTCCTTGCCGAAGCCGCGCAGCGTGCTCCACAACGTCGGCACCGGCCCGGCGAAGCCGCCGATGCCGCTGAGCACGCCACCGGCCATGCCAGCAATCGCATCACCGATACGGCCGCCGACGCGGACCGGAGGCAACGAGCGCGCCATCAGCATCACCGGGCACCACAACGCCAGGAAGCCGCCCAAAAGCGCCTTGAACCAGTCCATGTCCAGCTGCGGCAGCACCATCACGCCCAGCGGAATGCCGGCCAACCCGCCCAGCACGAACGGCAGCAGCAGGCGCAGGTTGAATCCGCGGCGCACGGTGAACACCGCGACCAGCTGGCCGACCAGCGCGCCGAACACCGACAGCGTGGCCGCCAGTCGCGGCTCCAGCCCCCATGCCCAGAACGACATCGCCACCATGCCAAAGGCGAAGCCGGACAGGCCCTGCACGAATCCGGCGACGATCGCGCCCAGTGCGACCAGCAGATACACCGACTCCATCACCACCTCGGCTGCAACCGCGCGACTACCCTGCCGCGCCCACCTGTGCAGCGTAGTGCGCCGCAAGGTGCTCGACCAGCGCGCGCACTTTCGGCGCCAGCGCACGTGCATGCGGATACAGCGCGAAGTAGCGCCGCTGTCCGGCGTGCCAGGCCGGCAGCACACGGATCAAACGACCGGCGCGTAGGTCTTCCTGCACCGTCAGTGCGGTGAACAGGCTGATGCCCATGCCAGCCAGCGCGGCGGCGTACAACGCTGGCGTCGCATCTACCCGCAGGCGTTGCCCGGCCTCGACGCTCGCACTGGCACCACGCGGCCCCTGCAGCTGCCAGGGCGGCATTGACGGTGTGGGACTGAAGCCCAGCAGCGTGTGCTGCGCGAGATCCGATGCCTGACGCGGCAGGCCATGACGCGCCAGGTAGGCTGGCGCGGCCACCAGGATGCGAGGGCAGCTGGCCAGTTCACGTGCGACCAGCTGGCTGTCCGGCAACGCATGCGCGATCCGCAGGGCCAGGTCGAAGCCACCACCGACGACATCGACCAGCTGATCATCGGCCGACAGATCCAACGAGACGTGCGGGTAACGCTGCAGGAACGACGGCAGCCAATGCGGCAACTCCTGGCTGGCCACCACCTGCGGCACGCTGATGCGTACGCTGCCACTGGGTTGCGCCTGCCCGGCGCGGGCACGGTCGTCCGCCTCCTGCAGGCGATCCAGCAGCGTTGCCGCCTCGCGGTAGTAGTCGCGCCCGGCCTCGGTCAATGACAGCCGGCGGCTGTTGCGATCGAGCAAGCGAACCTGCAGATGCTCTTCCAGCTGGCGCAGTTGCCGTGACATCGCCGAGTGGGTGGTCCCCAGGCGTTCAGCGGCCGCGGTGAAACTGCCCGCGTCAACGATGGCGCGCAGCGCACGCAGGGCGGCGAAGTGATCCATCGGCGGGCAGCTCCATGTGGCGGGGCCCACGGCATGCGGGCCCCGCCAGCTTATCAAGCGCCGTCGCCGGCCTTGCGCACCGGCAACGCCAGGATCGCGTCGGTACTCATGACATCACCGAAGGCGTCTTCGATCTGCGCCAGCGAGGCATCGTGCAGCGCGCGATGATCGATGCGCTGGCCACCGGCCAGGTCCAGGTCACGGCTGGCGCTGGCATCGGACGACACGATCACCCGGTAACCACGGGGTGCGGCCGCCGCGTCGCGCGCGGCACCGGCCACACAGGCATGGGTCTGCAGGCCGGTGACGATCAGGGTGTCGATGCCGGCATCCTTCAGCACCGTGTCGAGTACCGCGGCCGAGTTGCCAGCGAACACACTGACGTTGTCCTTCTGCACGACCGTCTCGCCCTTGCGCGGCTGCAGGTCGCGATGGAAGTCGGCATTGACGCTGCCCTGCGCGAACAGCGGTGCACCGGCCGGCAACACGTGCTGCACGTGGATCACGCGGATGCCGTGGGCATCGGCGAACGCGACCACCCGCTTGGCCTGGCGCAGTGCGGCCACGCCATCGGGAATGACCATGCGGCCACCGGCAAAGCCCGGCGCGGCCTTGGCATCGAAGTACTCGTTCTGGAAGTCGATCACCAGCACGGCGGTCTTCGCCGCATCCAGCGAGGTCGCGACCGGCGCGCCGGCCATGTGGCGGATGGTGGGATGAGACGGTTCGGCAGCAGCGACCGGGGCGGTGGCGGCCATGCCGATCAGGCTGGCCAGGCCGAAGGCGGTGAGATTCATGGAGCGACTCCTGTGCAGTGGAAAGTGGGCACAGGATGCGGAGCGGATGGCGCACGAACCAGCCGTGCAACAGCACATGATCTGTGCGAGATACGCACAGACAACCCCCTGTAGGGCCACCCCATGGGTGGCTGCGGACCAAAGCCACCCCATCCACGCATGGCGTGGATCTACGAGTCAGCCCACAACGCAACGGGGCGCCCGAAGGCGCCCCGCTGTGGATCCAACCGAGGTCGACCGGCCGCTTACAGGCGGCTGGCGATGGCCTGGGCAAAGCTCATGGTGGTGCCGGTACCGCCCAGGTCGCCGGTCAGCGAATCCTTGGCTTCCATGGTGGCCACGATGGCCTTGCGCAGGCGCTCGGCGTTTTCCGGCTGGCCGATATGGTCCAGCATCTGCGCGGCTGCCAGCAGCAGCGCGCACGGATTGGCCTTGCCCTGGCCGGCGATGTCCGGCGCGGTGCCGTGCACGGCTTCGAAGATCGCCGCGTCCTTGCCGATGTTGGCACCCGGGGCCAGGCCCAGGCCACCCACCAGACCGGCGCACAGGTCGGAGATGATGTCGCCGAACAGGTTGGTCGTAACGATCACGTCGAACTGTTCCGGACGCATCACCAGCTGCATGCAGCAGTTGTCGACGATCATTTCCTGGAACTCGATCTCCGGGTACTGCGCGGCTACTTCACGGGCGACGTTCAGGAACAGGCCCGAGGTCGACTTGATGATGTTGGCCTTGTGCACAGCGGTGACCTTCTTGCGGCCGGTGCTCTTGGCCAGCTCGAAGGCGTAGCGCACGATGCGCTCGGAGCCCTTGCGGGTGATGCGGGTGCCGGAGAAGGCGGTCTCGCCGTCGGCCGACACTTCCTGGCCTTCGGCCAGGTAGGCACCCTCGGTGTTCTCACGAACGGTGATCAGGTCGACGTTGTCGAAACGCGACTTGGTGTTCGGGAAGGTGTGGGCCGGACGCACGTTGGCGTACAGGTCGAAATGGCGGCGCAGGCTGACGTTGATCGAGGTGAAGCCACCACCGACCGGGGTGGTCAGCGGGCTCTTCAGCGCGACCTTGTTGCGCGCGATCGATTCCAGGGTCACCGCCGGCATCAGGTCGCCGTGCTTTTCCAGGGCCACCAGGCCGGCGTCGGCGTCTTCGTATTCCAGCCCAGTCTTGAGCTGGTCGAGCACGAACAGGGTGGCGTCCATGATTTCCGGGCCAATGCCGTCGCCGCGGATGACCGTAATTTTCTGCGTCATTGATCGATGTTCCGAACAGGGGGAAAAACGCCGTCCGGACGTGCCCGGAAACGCCGGCGCAAAGGAAGTTTCACCGGCAATTATGCCTGAGACGGGGCCGAGGTCCCAAATAGACCATGGTCCCAGTGCCCGGCTCAGGCAGAATTGCCCGCGCATTCTTCCTCTACCCCCGCCTGTCGGCGCGCCCCTTCAACAAGAAGGGGCTCCTGGGCTGCTGGATCGCGGGACAGGCCCCCTCGCGGGCCCGGTAGTGCCGGCCGCTGGCCGGCAACCTCGGCCAGGTCGAGTTCAGGCGATGCCGGCCAGCGGCCGGCACTACCCTCAGTGCTCGTGCGCTGCCGGAGCGCTGGCGCCGCCTTCAAGCTGGTCGAGGAAGTCGACCGCGCGGCGCAGGTGCGGGATCACGATGGAACCGCCCACCACCAGGCCGACCGAGAAGGTCTCGAAGAACTCTTCACGGGTTACCCCGGCGTCCTTGCACTGGGCCACGTGGTAGCTGATGCAGTCGTCGCAGCGCAGCACCATCGAGGCCACCAGGCCCAGCAGTTCCTTGGTCTTCACGTCCAGCGCGCCGGCCTGGTAGGTCTGCGTGTCCAGTGCGAAGAAGCGCCGCACCACCTGGTTCGGTTCGCCCAGGATGCGTTCGTTCATGCGCTTGCGGAAGTCGGTGAATTCGGCGATGCGGTCCTTGCTGCCGTCGTCGGCCGCGCTCATGCCTGGCCCTGCCCGGCCAGCAGCGGCTCGAGCTTGCCTTCACGGTGCAGGGCCATCATGTCGTCGTAGCCGCCCACGTGGACGTCGCCGACGAAGATCTGCGGCACGCTGGTGCGGCGGGTCAGTGCCATCATCTTCTCGCGCTCGGCCGGGTCCAGGTCGATGCGGACCTCGGTCCACTGCTGGCCCTTGCTCTTCAGGAAGTTCTTGGCGGCCACGCAATACGGGCAGACGGCGGTGGAATAGATGGTGATGGCGGGGGCGCCGCCGGCGGTCTGGGCTGTCACGGGAAACTCCACGATGGATCGACGGTCTACATATGGTACCGGTGCGCTGGAAATTCCACGCCACCGCCGCAACACTGTGGGTTAACGAATGGTTGCCCCCTGCCCTGCCACGCTTGGCGCGCCCTGCCCGAGGACCTTCCGCTTGCGAGCCCTGCTGCTGACTACCGCCGTTACCCTGGCCCTGGCCATGCCGCTGGCCCAGGCCCAGGAGAAGCTGCCCGACATCGGCTCCTCGGCCGGCGAGCTGCTGACCCCGGCGCGCCAGGCCGAGTACGGCGCGATGATGCTGCGCGAGCTGCGCAACTATGGCTACCTGCTGGATGACCCGCTGGTCAACGACTGGCTGCAGACCATGGGCACCCGGCTTGGCTCCAACAGCGACCAGCCGCGCCAGCCCTACACGTTCTTCGTGATGAAGGACCGCCAGATCAACGCCTTCGCCACGCTGGGCGGCTATATCGGGGTCAATGCCGGCCTGGTGCTGACCGCCGAGCGCGAGGACGAGGTGGCTGCAGTGCTGTCGCACGAAATCGCCCACGTCACCCAGCAGCACGTGCTGCGCGGGGTCGAACGCGCCCAGCGCGACCAGATACCGATCCTGCTCGGCATGCTGGCGGCGGTGGTGGCCGCGCAGGCCAGCAACAGCACGTCCTCCGGCAACGCGACGATGGCCGCGATCAGCTCCGGCATGGGCCTGATGCAGCAGCGGCAGATCAACTACACCCGCTCCAACGAATCGGAGGCCGACCGCCTCGGCATCCGCACCCTGTCGCGCAGCGGCTACGACGTGGATGCCATGGCCGGCTTCTTCGAGCGCATGTCGGCGGCGATGCGCGGCAACGAGGGCGGCTACAGCGTGCCCGAGTTCCTGCGCACCCACCCGGTCAACATCACCCGCATCAGCGAGGCCAAGGCCCGCGCCGAGCAGATGAAGAAGGACACGGTGCTGCTGACCACCAGTACCCCCAGCGGCGAACGCAAGGAGCGGGTGAATCCGGCCGACCCGGGCCTGGCCGAGCCGCTGCTGCGAGGAAACAACCCGTTGCTTCCCAGCAGCGTGCTGCGCGTTCCGGTCGGCCAGCTGGCCCGTGGCGCCAGTGGCGACTTCGAGTGGGCGCGCGAGCGCCTGCGCGTGCTGAGCGCCGATTCCACCGCCGAACTGGAGCGCGAATACGCGGACATGGCCAAGCGGCAGAAGGACGGTCTCAACGACGCCCAGCGCTATGGCCAGGCGCTGGCGGTCATGCGCGGCGGCCGCAGCGGTGCCACGCAGGCCCGGCAGACCCTGGCCAGCCTGCTGCAGACCCGCCCGGACAACCTGTGGCTGGCACTGGGCCTGGGCGAGGCCGAATCGCGTGCCGGACTGGGCGCGCAGGCCAACACCCGTTTCGAGCAGCTGCTGCGCGAGCACCCCAACAGCCGGCCCGTGGCCCTGACCTACGCCGAGATCCTGAACGAACAGGGCACCCGCGAGGCGGGCCAGCGCGCGCAGGCCATGCTGCGGCCCCTGCTGTCGCAAAGTGGTAACGATCCGGTCTTCCAGCAGCGATACGCCCGCGCCAGCGAGCTGGCCGGTGACAGCGTGCGCGCCAGCGAGGCCTATGCCGAGGCCGCCTTCCTCAGCGGCCGCCCGGAGCAATCGTTGATGCAGCTGCAGGCCCTCAAGCGCAACCCGGCGCTGGACTACGTGGGCCGGGCGCGGGTGGATGCGCGCATCGAGGCGATCACCCCCACCGTGCTGGAGCTGCGCCGCCAGGGCGTGCAGGACCCGGACCTGGACCGCCGCTGAGTGTTGCATGACCGGTCGATGGCAATCCCGACCGGTTCCGGCCAGGTAGTCACAAACATGTCATCAAACCGTAGTCTACTGGCACCACTCCAGTAACCGAGCCCTACGGTGTCCTCGTGCAGAAACGCATCCTGATCGTCGATGACGAGCCCGCGATCCGTGAAATGGTCGCCTTCGCCCTGCGCAAGGGCGATTACGAACCGGTCCACGCCGGCGATGCCCGTGAGGCCCAGACCGCCATCGCCGATCGCGTCCCCGACCTGATCCTGCTGGACTGGATGCTGCCCGGCACCAGCGGCCTGGACCTGGCCCGCCGCTGGCGCAAGGAAACGCTGACCCGCGAAGTGCCGATCATCATGCTGACCGCCCGCGGTGAAGAGAACGACCGCGTAGGTGGCCTTGAAGCCGGCGTCGACGACTATGTGGTCAAGCCGTTCTCGGCGCGCGAACTGCTGGCCCGCATCCGTGCGGTCATGCGCCGCGCCCGCGAAGACGACGAGGACGGCAGCGTGGCCGTCGGCCCGATCCGCATCGACGGCGCCGCCCATCGCGTGTTCGCCAACGACCAGCCGGTGCCGATCGGCCCGACCGAGTACCGCCTGCTGCACTTCTTCATGACCCACCCCGAGCGCGTCTACACCCGCGCCCAGCTGCTGGACCATGTGTGGGGCGGCAGCGTGTACGTGGAGGAGCGCACCATCGACGTGCACATCCGCCGCCTGCGCAAGACGCTGGAACCGTTCAACGCCGAGAACATGGTGCAGACCGTGCGCGGCGCCGGCTACCGCTTCTCCACCGCGACCTGAGTCTCGTCGTGCCGACGCCGCGCACCCGCGGGTGCCGGCGCCGGCAACTCTGCTATAACCCTCGGTTCACCCCAGTGAACCGCCGCACTTCAACGACGAGATCGCAATGCCCCGCCACATCCGCTCTGCCTGGTTGAAGACCCTGGCCACCGTTGCCGCGGTACTGCTGTTCTCCGGACTGGTGGGGTGGTTCACGGGTCACCTGTGGCTGTGCATCGCACTGGGCGCGCTGGCCACCCTGGCCTGGCATTACTGGCGGCTGCGCAGCGTGCTGCGCCGGCTGACCGCGCGCCAGCGCTGGGATACCGCCGAGGAAGGCACCGGCGTCTGGAACGAGCTGGACCGCCTGCTGTACCGCAACCAGGTGGAAATGCGCGTTCGCAAGCGCCGCCTGCTCGACATGCTGCGCAGCTACCGCGCCGCTGCCGCCGCGCTGCCCGATGCCGTGGTGGTGCTGGACCGCAACAGCCAGCGCGTGCAGTGGTTCAACGAGGCGGCCACCGCCCTGCTTGGGCTGCATCATCCGGGCGACCTCGGCGAGGCGCTGGTCGAACGCCTGCAGCCGATGCCGCTGGCGCACTGGCTGGCCGGCGGCCGCAACGCCGAGCCGATCCTGGACGTGCCCTCACCGGTCGATCCCGCGATCCGCCTGAACCTGCGACTGATTCCGTATTCTTCGGACTACTGGCTGCTGATCGCCCGCGACGTCAGCAAGCTGCTGCGCCTGGAACAGGTGCGCCGCGACTTCGTCGCCAACGTTTCACACGAACTGCGCACGCCGCTCACCGTGGTCCACGGTTACCTGGACATGATGGACCCGGAGGATTTCCCGGGCACCGGTCCGATGCTGGAAGAAATGCGCAAGCAGAGCCAGCGCATGGCCCAGCTGGTGGAAGACCTGCTGACCCTGTCGCGGCTGGAATCGCAGGAGCACAGCGAGGAAGAGACCGTCGCCATGCAGCCGATGCTGGCCACACTACGCCGCGAGGCCGAAGCGCACAGCCAGGGCCGCCACCAGATCAGCATCGACGATCTGGCCGGCGTCGACCTGCAGGGTTCCACCAAGGAGCTGCATAGCGCCTTCTCCAACCTGGTCACCAACGCGGTGCGCTATACGCCGGCCGGTGGCCGCATCGCCGTGGAATTCCGCCGCGAAGGCGATGGCGCGGTGCTGGCGGTGCGCGATTCCGGTTACGGCATCCCGGCTTCCCACCTGCCACGCCTGACCGAACGTTTCTACCGTGTCTCCAGCAGCCGCTCCCGCGAAAGCGGCGGTACCGGCCTGGGCCTGTCCATCGTCAAGCACATCCTCGGCCTGCACCACGCGCGGCTGGAGATTGAAAGCGAGGTCGGCAAGGGCTCGGTGTTCTCCTGCCATTTCGATGCCGACCACGTGCGCCCGCGCGAGTCCGCCCCCCTGACTTCCATCGAAGAATGACGCCATGAGCAGCCTCGGATCCCTCCCCCTCCCCGTGAGCCCGGACAACGATCCGTTGCGCGACCCGGCGCTCTACATCAACCGCGAGCTGTCGCAGCTGGATTTCAACTTCCGCGTGCTGGCGCAGGCGATGGATCCGCAGGTGCCGCTGCTGGAGCGCCTGCGCTTCATGTGCATCTCCTGCACCAACCTGGACGAGTTCTTCGAGATCCGCGCCGCCGCCGTCCGCCACGCGCAGGAATTCGGCCTGCCACCGGCACCGGACGGGATGAGCCCGCAGGCGATCCTCAACGCCATCCACGACCGCGCGGCACAACTGGTCGACCAGCAGTACCGCTGCTGGAACGAGACGCTGCGCCCGGCGCTGATGGAGGCCGGCATCGGCGTGCTCGGCCGCCACTCCTGGACCGATCGGCAGAGGCGCTGGCTGCGCGCCTATTTCCGCAACGAGATCATGCCGGTGCTGTCGCCGCTGGGCCTGGACCCGGTGCACCCGTTCCCGAAGATCCTCAACAAGTCGCTGAACATCGTGGTGGTGCTGAAGGGTACCGACGCGTTCGGCCGCGCCGGCCATCTGGCCATCGTGCGTGCGCCACGCTCGCTGCCGCGCATCATCCAGCTGCCGGAGAAGCTCGGCGGGTCGCAGAATTTCGTGTTCCTGTCCTCGGTGCTGTCCACCTTCGTCGATGAGCTGTTCCCGGGCATGGAAGTCCAGGGGGCCTACCAGTTCCGCGTCACCCGCAACTCCGAGCTGGTGGTGGACGAGGAGGAGGTGGAGAACCTGGCGCTGGCACTGCGCGACGAACTGGTCGATCGCGGCTACCGGCCGGCGGTGCGGCTGGAAATCGCGCAGGACATGCCGCGCGAGATCGTGCGCACCCTGCTGCAGAACTTCGGCCTGACCGAGAACGCGGTGTACCGCATCGACGGCCCGGTCAACCTCAACCGCATCATCCAGTTGTACGACCTGATCGCACAGCCGGACCTGAAGTACCCGCCAATGACCCCGCGCACGCTGCGCGACAGCGACGGCATCTTCGAGACCGCGGCGCGCCAGGACCTGCTGCTGCACCACCCGTTCGATGCTTTCACCGCGGTGCTGGACCTGATCCGGCAGGCGGCGATCGACCCCAACGTGCTGGCGATCAAGCAGACCCTGTACCGCACCGGCAAGGATTCGCTGATTGTCGATGCACTGATCCAGGCTGCGCGCAACGGCAAGGACGTGACCGTGGTTGTTGAACTGCGCGCACGCTTCGACGAAGAGGCAAACCTGGGCCTGGCCGATCGCCTGCAGGAAGCCGGCGTGCAGGTGGTGTACGGCGTGGTCGGCTACAAGACCCACGCCAAGATGCTGCTGATCGTGCGCCGCGAGGGCCGCAAGCTGCGCCGCTATGTACACCTGGGCACCGGCAACTACCACAGCGGCACCGCCCGCGCGTACACCGACATCAGCCTGATCACCGCCGATGCGGACATCGGCAACGACGTGCACCTGCTGTTCCAGCAGCTGTCCGGGCTGGCCTCGAAGATGAAGCTCAAGCGCCTGCTGCAGTCGCCCTTCACCCTGCACACCGGCATCCTCGGCCGCATCGAGCGCGAAACGCGCATCGCCGCCGCCGGTCGCCCCGCGCGGATCATCGCCAAGATGAACGCGTTGAACGAACCGCAGGTGGTGCGCGCGCTGTACGCCGCCTCGCAGGCCGGCGTGCAGATCGACCTGATCATCCGCGGCGCCTGCACCCTGCGCCCGGGTGTGCCGGGCATTTCGGACAACATCCGCGTGCGCTCGATCGTCGGCCGCTTCCTGGAGCACAGCCGCGTCTACTGGTTCGGCAACGACGGCGCACCGGAGATGTACTGCGCCAGCGCCGACTGGCTGGAGCGCAACCTGCTGCGCCGGGTCGAGACCTGCTTCCCGATCCTCGACCCGGAGCTGGCCAAGCGGGTCTACCGCGAGGTGCTGCAGAACTACCTGGACGACAACCTCAACGCCTGGGAACTGGATGCCGACGGCATCTACCACAAGCGTGCCCCGGCCCACGACGAAGCCCCGCATTCCGCGCAGATGGCATTGATGCAGGGGCTCTGACCCGGTGTATCGACCAAGGTCGACACCTACCAAGAGCAGTAGGCACCGATTTTGGGCGGGATAGGATCAGTGCCGACCAACGGTCGGCACCCACCATCAGATCGCAGAAATCTGTCGAAGGCGGGGTGGGTCCGCCAACCCACGGATAGCTCGCTTTTGCTGTTGCCGTTGATTCGGCGGGTGCAGCGCAACCCTGCCGCACTCCCCTCTTCCAAAATGTGAAGGCCGCGCGGTGACGAGCACACCGCCCCTTCGGCTAACATTCGCCCATGCCGCATACCACTACGACTCCGCCCGCATTGCAGGATGGCGACCTGCTGGCCGCCATCGACCTTGGCTCCAATAGTTTCCACATGGTCATCGCGCGCTACACGCTCGGCCAGCTGCGGGTGATCGACCGGCTGCGCGAGACCGTGCGCATGGCCGATGGCCTTGATGGCAAAGGTGGGCTCTCTTCCGCCGCACGGCAGCGCGCGCTGGAATGCCTGGCCCGTTTCGGCCAGCGCATCCGCAATGTGCCGCCGCACCGGGTACGCGCGCTGGCGACCAACACCGTACGCCAGCTGCGCTCGCCGCAGTCGTTCCTGGTCCCGGCCGAAACCGCGCTGGGGCATGCCATCGAAGTGGTCAGTGGCCGCGAAGAAGCGCGCCTGATCTACCTCGGCGTGGCCCACGCGCAACCGCCCAAGCCCGGCCAGCGCCGGCTGGTCATCGACATCGGCGGCGGCTCCACCGAATTCATCATCGGCATGGGCATGCAGACCCTGGAGCGTGAAAGCCTGCAGGCCGGTTGCATCGCGAGCACCCGCCGCTTCTTCCCCGGCGGCAAGCTGAGCAAGAAGCGCTGGAAGGACGCGCTGGCCGAGATCGGCCGCGAGTTCCAGCCCTTTGCCAGCAAGTACCGCGCACTGGGCTGGCAGGAAGCGCTCGGATCTTCGGGCACGCACAAGGCAATCAGCGAGATCTGCGCGACGATGAAGCTGAGCAAGGGCGCGATCACCGCCGAGGCCCTGCCCCAGCTGCGCGACGAGCTGCTGAAGGCCAAGAAGATCGACGACATCCAGTTGCCGGGCCTGTCCAGCGACCGCCGCCCGATCATCGCCGGCGGCATCCTGGTGCTGGAGGCCGCCTTCCAGGCCCTGGGCCTGCAGAAGCTGCTGGTCAGCAAGGCGGCGATGCGCGAAGGCATCCTGTACGACATCGTCGGCCGTGCCGGTGAGAACGACCTGCGCGACGAATCGGTGGCCGCGCTCAGCCAGCGCTACGGCATCGACACGGTACAGGCCGACCGCGTGCAGGACACCGCGCTGTCGCTGCTGGAGCAGGTGCAGGAGCGCTGGAAACTCGATGCCGACGACGCACGCATGCTCGGCTGGGCCGCGCGCCTGCACGAGCTGGGCCTGATGATTGCCCACAGCGGCTACCACGTGCATGGCAGCTACGTGCTGGAACACTCGGACATCGCCGGCTTCTCGCGGCAGGAGCAGCAGATGCTGGCCGCACTGGTACGCAGCCATCGCCGCAGCGTGACCAAGACCGCGTTCGACGCCCTGCCCGAGCGCCTGCTGCTGACTGCACGCCGGTTGGCCGCCCTGCTGCGCCTGGCGGTACTGCTCAACCGCGCCCACGAGGACGATCCGCTGCCGGCATTGGAATTGACCGCGGACGATAACCGCCTGTCGCTGATCGTGCCGCAGGCCTTCATCGATGCGCGCCCGCTGCTCCGCGCCGACCTGATCGGCGAGACCGACGGCATCGCCGGGCTGGGCATCCAGTTCCGGCCGTTCGTGGCCTGATCCCTACGGCCAGGGCGGCACGTCATGACGCGTCGCCATAGGCCTGTTCCGCGCGTGTTCGACAAGCTGTTGAAGCTCTACGACCCCGGCCCTTCGGAGCCGTGGTCTTTTCTGTTTCCGCGCAGGTTGTCGCTGTCTGCAATTGCCATGACGCTTTCGGTCCAGAGTCGGGGCGAGGGTGCATCGTCCATCGCTCCGCCGTCGATCAGATCAATCGATTGATTCACTTCCGGTTTGTGCGGAAGCGTCATGCCGCTCCATGGCGATTTCGTCCTTTCCCCATACCTCTCCCTCTCCTCCTTCACTAGGTTCGAACAACCACCGCCTGCGGTGGCGTTGGCGCGGCCCGCTTGGCTGCGCACCGAAGACTTCGAAGACTGAGAGAGAGACACCCATGACCATCCGTATTCCCGCACTGGGGCTGGCGATCCGTCGTGCGCTTGCAATCACGGCGACCACAACCCTGGCCGTTCCGGCGCTCGCGCAGCAGGCACCGGAAGCCACCACGCTGGACCGCATCGAAATCACCGGCTCACGCATCCGCCAGGTCGACCTGGAAACCGCACAGCCGGTGCTGACCGTCAGCCGCGCCGACATCGAGCGACAGGGCTTCAACTCCGTTGCCGACATCCTGCAGAACCTGACCGCGACCGGCAGCCCGGCATTGAGCCGCGCCAGCCCGTTGAGCGCTGGCGAAGCCGCCGGCGGCAGCTACGTGAACATGCGTGGTCTCGGTGCCCAGCGCACCCTGGTGCTGGTCAACGGCAAGCGGCTGGGCATGACCACTTCGGGTTTTCAGGACATCTCCAGCATTCCTGCCGCTGCGGTGGAACGCATGGAAGTGCTCAAGGATGGTGCCTCGGCCATCTACGGGTCCGACGCGATGGCCGGCGTGGTGAACATCATCACCCGGCGCAACGTTCAGGGTGTAACCGCCAACGTCTATCACGGCCAATACAGTGAAGGCGACGGTGCCCGTACCCAGTACGACGTGGTTGCCGGCTGGTCCAATGACCGTGCTTCCATCAGCGTTGCTGCCGAGCATGTCGAAGAAAAGGGCGTCTGGGCCAGGGATCGCGGCTTCAGTGCCTATACCTATACCGACGGCCACGCGGATGACGGCTGGACCACGGTCGGCCAGTGGGGCCGCATCACCGGCTTCAAGGGCCCCGGCTGCAGCAACAGCCGGGGCTGCAGCTATTCCCTCGACCGTGGCAGCCAGCCGGGCGGGCCGGACAGTTTCCACCTCAGCGACAACACGCCGTTCACCGGTGATGTCAGCAACAGCAACGAGCAGATGCATCTGCAGACGCCGATCAAGCGCGATTCGATCTTCGTCGATGCGCGCGTGGACCTGAACGACCAGGTCCGTTTCAACACCCAGCTGGCCTACAACCGGCGCACCACCACGCGCCAGATTGCCGGCTATCCCTTCCAGTCCGGCCCAGCCGGCATCACCCCGATGTCGGCCGACAGCTGGTTCAATCCGTTCGGCAGCCATCACGGCTACGACACGCCCAGCGATGTGCACTGGAACCGTCGTACCTGGGAGATTCCTCGCGTCAGCACCAGCGATCTGACCACCTGGCAGGCCGTCGCGGCACTCGAGGGCAACTTCGAATTCGGCGGTCGCGACTTCGACTGGGAAGCGGGTTACCAGTACAACCGCAGTGAGCTGACCCAACGTGCCACCGGCAACCTGCACAAGCAGCGCGTGGCCGATGCCACCGGTCCTTCGTTCTACAACCCGGCAACCGGCAAGGTCGAATGCGGAACGCCGGATGCGCCGATCGCAGGCTGCAAACCCTGGAACCCGCTGGTTCCGTATGGCCAGGACGATCCCTATGGCCTGACCGGCAACACGGAGCTCCAGGATTGGCTGTTCCCGGAAGAACTCACCCGCGGCCGCACCACCACCCGCAACCTGTTCGCCAACCTCAGCGGCAGCCTTGCCAGCCTGCCCGCCGGTGAGCTGGGCTTCGCCGTGGGGGCCGAGAGCCGCCGCGAGGACGGCCGCTTCATCCCTGATGCACTTGCGCAGACCGGTGCCACCACCAACCTGGCGGCAGGCCCCACCGGTGGCGGCTACCGCGTCGACGAGGCCTACCTGGAACTGAGCGTGCCGGTGCTGCGCGACCTCGCCGGTGCCCGGGAGCTGACCCTCAGCGCGGCGACGCGGTACTCGGACTACTCCACCTTCGGCGGAACCCTCAACAGCAAGTTCGGCTTCACCTGGAAGCCGATCGATCAGCTGCTGGTCCGCGGCACCTGGGCGCAGGGCTTCCGTGCGCCGACCATCGCCAACCTGTACGGCGGCGGCTCGGAGACGTTCACCACCGGCTTCCGCGATCCCTGCGATACGGTCCATGGCGCAGCCGCGAGCAGTGCCGAGGTCCGCGCGCGCTGTGCTGCCGACATCGCCAACGCCGACACCTACCGCCAGCTCGGCCAGGGCAATGAACCCATCACCGGCAGCAGTGGGCAGACGCCCCTGCCCTTCACCAACGGCTCCAATCCCGACCTGCAGCCGGAAACTTCGACCAGCCGCACTCTGGGCCTGGTCTGGAGCCCGACGTTCGCCGAAGGGCTTCACATCGCACTGGACTGGTGGAAGATCCGCATCGACAACACCATCGTCTCCGACCATCCCAACGACATCCTCCGCGACTGCTACGAGCTGGGTATTGCCGAGCGCTGCAGCAGCTTCACCCGCGACCCGGAGCTGGGCATCGTCAACAAACTCAACTTCGGCAACCGCAACAGCGGCTTCCGCCAGGCAGAAGGCTACGACCTGGAGATCGGCCACAAGGTCGAAACCCGCTGGGGCAGGTTGAGCGCTGACTGGAAGTCCACCTATGTGGTCAACGCCGAAGAGAAGACCACCAACGAAGCCGGCGTACCGGCCATCCCCAGCAATGGCATTGCCACCAACGGCGGCATCGGCTTCCGCGTGCGCTCCAACGCGTCGCTGGGCTGGGAGCATGGCAACCTCGGCCTGACCTGGGGCCTGCGTTACTTCTCCGCCGTCAAGGAACGCTGCCTGGGTGCGGAGGATTATCCGAACGAGTGTTCCCACCCCGACCAGCGCGCGCCGTGGTTCAGCGGTACGCGCGACTACAACCGTCGTGGATCGGTCACCTTCCATGACGTGCAGGCGCGCTACAGCCTGCCGTGGGACGCCACCGTTTCAATCGGCGCCAACAACGTCTTTGGCCGCCAGGGCCCGGCCATGTACAGCCAGCCGAGTGCCAACTTCTCCTACTACGGTGGCTTCGACATCGGCCGTTTCATCTACATGAAATACCAGCAGCGCTTCTGATCCACGCACCACGCACGGTGCCCACCACGGCCCTTCGGGGCCGTGGTGGCGTACGCTTCCGGCCGCGTCATCTGCCGGTCGCAAAGCGGTCACATCGGCTACATCGCCAGGCCCGAGCATGCCGGAAACCCGGAGGCCCGCCATGCGCTATGCCATCGTCACCGAGACCTATCCGCCGGAAGTGAACGGCGTTGCCCTCACCGTGCAGGGGCTGGAGCAGGGACTGCGCAATTCCGGCCATGAGATCGACCTGATCCGGCCCCGCCAGGCCAACGAAGCGCTGGACTCCGCACCGGGCACCCTGTTGGTTCCCGGCGCCGCCCTGCCGCGCTACCCCGGCCTGCGCTTCGGCATGCCGGCACCAATCCGGCTCGGTCGCCATTGGCAGCAGCAACGCCCGGATGCCGTCTATGTCGCCACCGAAGGCCCGCTGGGCTGGTCGGCGGTGCGCACCGCACGGCGCCTCGGCATCCCGGTGGCCAGTGGCTTCCACACCCGCTTCGACGAGTACCTGCCCGACTACGGCGTGGCCTGGTTGCAGGCCGCCGCGATGCGCTGGATGCGCCGCTTCCACAACCAGGCCGATGCAACCCTGGTACCCACCCGCGAACTGCAGCAGTTCCTCGGCGAACAGGGCTTCGAACGCGTGCGCCTGCTGGCGCGCGCGGTCGACAGCCAGCAGTTCGATCCGAATCGTCGTGACCCTGCCCTGCGCGAAGAGTGGGGCGTGGACGGCAACGGCCTGGTGGCGATCTACGTCGGCCGCATCGCCGCGGAGAAGAACCTCGGGCTGGCGGTGAAGGCCTTCCGCCGGCTGCAGCAGATCCGCCCCAGGGCGCGCTTCGTGTGGGTGGGCGATGGCCCGGCCCGCGAAAAGCTGGCGCATGAAAATCCCGACTTCATCTTCTGCGGCGTCCAGCGTGGCGATGCGCTTGCACGTCATTTCGCCAGCGGCGATCTGTTCCTGTTCCCCAGCCGCAGCGAGACCTTCGGCAACGTGACCCTTGAAAGCATGGCCAGCGGCGTGGCAACGGTGGCCTTCGACTATGGCGCGGCGCGCGAGTACCTGCGCAATGGCGAGAATGGCGCTGCAGTGGACAACGACGAGCAGTTCATCGACGCGGCCGTGCAACTGGCCGCGGATGACGCGCAGCGCCACGTGCTGGGCAGCAACGCCGCACGCGCCATGAAGCGCCTGCATCCGCAGCAGGTGGTGGCGGAATTCGACGCCCTGCTGGCCGAACTGGCCCAGTCGCGGAGGACCGGCCATGCGCACAACGCGGCTTGAACTGCTGGCCGACCGCGAAGCACGCCTGTGCCGGCGGGCCAACCACTACTGCCGCCGCCGCCGTGTGCGCCGCCTGTTCGCGGTCATCAGCCGGCTCGGTGACGGCGTGTTCTGGTATGTGCTGATGGGCGCCCTGGTGCTGCTTGATGGCTTCGACGGCCTGCGCGCATCGGTGCACATGGCCGCCACCGGCCTGGCCGCGCTGTTGCTGTACAAGGGCCTCAAGCGCTGGACCCGGCGCCCGCGCCCGTATGCCGCCGACCTGCGCATCCGTGCCTGGGTGGCACCGCTGGACGAGTTCAGCTTCCCCTCCGGGCATACCCTGCACGCGGTGTCGTTCACCATCGTGGCGCTGGCCTATTACCCGTGGCTGGCGCCATTGCTGGTGCCGTTCACCGCGGGCGTGGCGCTGTCGCGGGTGGTACTCGGCCTGCACTACCCGTCCGATGTGCTGGCCGCCACCGGCATCGCCATCGGGCTGGCTTCGGCCAGCCTGGCCTGGTTGCCGTTGCCGGTGTAGCCCCCGGGGTCAGATCCGTTTTCCTTCGGGGGAGGGATCTGATCCCCACGATGCCGGCGGCGCTACCGTCATCGTTGATGCCCTAGAATGCCCGCATGACCACGTTGTTCATTTCCGACCTGCACCTGGACCCCAGCCGTCCGGAGATCACCGACCTGTTCCTGCGCTTCCTGCGCGAGCAGGCGCCCGGCGCCGATGCGCTGTACATCCTAGGCGACCTGTTCGAAGCCTGGATCGGTGACGACACGCCCTCGCCCGCCGCCGACGCGGTGGCCGATGCACTGAAGGTGCTGTCCGACAGCGGCGTGCCGGTGTACTTCATCCGCGGCAACCGTGACTTCCTGCTTGGCGAGGACTACGCGCGCCGTGCCGGCCTGCGCATCCTGCCCGACCCGTGCATGATCGACCTCTACGGTCGCCCGGTGCTGCTGCAGCACGGTGACCTGCTGTGCACCGATGACATTCCCTACCAGCAGTTCCGTGCACAGACGCGTGACCCGGCGTTCCAGGCACAGTTCCTGTCACAGCCGCTGGCAGCGCGTATCGCGTTCGCGCAGAAGGCGCGCGAAGCCAGCCAGGCCCGCCAGTCGGAAATGAAGCAGGGTGATCGCGCGCAGTTCGAGACCGTCACCGACGTGGCGCCGTCCGAAGTCGATGCCACGTTCGCGCGCCATGGCGTGGACACGATGATCCATGGCCACACCCACCGCCCGGCGATCCATTCGCTGCAGGCCGGTGGCCGTGCCTGCACCCGCATCGTGCTGGGCGACTGGTACGAGCAGGGTTCGGTGCTGCGCGTGGATGCCGGCGGCTGGTCGCTGGATACGCTCGCGCGCGAATGATGGGTCCGAGGGTGCCAACCAAGGTTGGCATCTACCCGGGCAGGTGCACGTGCCCGGGTAGACGCCGCCCCTGGTCGGCGCCTGGCCTCAGCGGAAGGCCGCGATGGTGGCCTTGGTATTGACCAGCACGCGCTGGTTGTCGGCGGTACTGGC
Organism: Stenotrophomonas sp. YJH_SMC_21; assembly: GCF_059369555.1. Lineage (NCBI taxonomy): Bacteria > Pseudomonadati > Pseudomonadota > Gammaproteobacteria > Lysobacterales > Lysobacteraceae > Stenotrophomonas > Stenotrophomonas sp. YJH_SMC_21. The sequence goes on along the minus strand of NZ_JCAFSU010000006.1, from coordinate 28,773 downwards.
ATTGCCCATCGGGATGCCGTTGTAGCTGATGTTCGGGTTCGACCAGTAGTTCAGGCGCGGGCAGCTGCGGGTGCAGTTGTAGGCCATGATCGTGCGCCAGCCGGTGCCGGTGGACGGTTCATAGCGATAGCCATGGCCATAGGCGTACGGCGAGGTGCTCGAGTCGGTCGCGATATCATGCCGCGCGCTCTGCAGGTGGCCGATCTCGTGTGCGAAGGAGTAGTAGCCGGTCGCGCAATCCCAGTACACCGCCGCGAAAGCGGTCGATGCCGTCGAGCCGATGCCCGAGGCCAGGCCGCAGTAGGCACTGTTGTTGATGAGCAGCACGCCGACGTCGGCCGCGGTGGTGTTGCGGCTGGTGTGGATGCTGTCCATGTAGCCATCACTGGTGCCGCGGAAGCGCGCCAGATCGGTATCGAAGCTGCCGGACTCGGTGTAACTGGTGGTCTCGTAACCGGCCAGCTGCATGGTGATTCCAACGTTGCTGTTGACGTAACCCTGGTTGGACTCGGCCACCGCCAGCTGCACCAGCGACTGCATGTTGCCGCCATAGGCAGTGACCGCCGCATTGGTCGCCACCACCAGCACGCGGATGGTCGCCGGCGTTCCCGACGAGGCCTGCGCGATGCCGATGTGGTCGTTGTCGGCCATCGGGATCTTCGGCAGCTGGTTGTAGTCAGCCGGATGATCGGCTGGCATCCTCGATTCGTCGACTTCGACCAGCACGTGGCGGTTACCCAGTGGACGCAGGCGATAAAGCTTGCCGTCCTTGCGGATCGAACCGGTGATGGTGTCGCCCGAACGTACCAGGATCAACGAATTGCCCGGATCGTCCTGGCCGCTGGAGGTGGCGGCGGTCAACCGGTCGGACGGCGAACGGAACTGGCCGTACCAGATGCTGCCACCATCGGGCAGCGCCTCGACCTTGCTGCGCGCCGCCTGCACCCGTTTGCCGAGCAGCTCGAATTCCAGCTGCGGCTGCGCCGTAGCCGCCGCGTCGACACGCACTTCCTGCACCGTCGCCGTGGACGGGGTGGCCAGCAGCTTGCCGAGTGCAGGCTCGCTGTTGGCCGATGCCCGGCTGATGACCGTCACCGGTTCGAACAACGGTGCCGCATGCGCGGCTGCCGCCACCGACAAACCCAACACCAGGCCACCTGCCGCTTTGCCAATCGATCTGGACAACATTGCGTCGCTCCTTGAATGATGTGAACAGCGTTGATGCAGCACGCCCGGGTTTGCCGGGTTTGGCCATATGGCCTGCGCGGGTCGTGTGAATTCAATAGAAGATGGGAATGAAAATCAGGAACTGTGATCGACCGCATCTGCGTTAAGTAAGGTCAAAAGCGTCACTACACTTCGCCAATACACCGCGTTCGCGCTACCGTGACGCGGCCACGACGGGGAATGCACATGGCACCAGCGAAGGACACGGACGAAGATGTCGGCTTGCTGCGGATCGGCCTGTTCTTCGACGGCACCCGCAACAACGCACACAACCTGGCGCGCGGCCGTCCGCAGGTGCCGCAGCCTCGACCGGCGCAGCTGCGCGCGGACGATGATTCGACCTACCAGAGCCGGCTGACCAGCAGCTACGACAACGGCCTGACCAACATCGCGCGCCTGCAGCAGCTGTATCCGGACAGCCGCCGTGATGCGATGGCCGCTCCCTCGCTGTCGATCTATGTCGAAGGCGTGGGTACCCGCGATGATGCCGACGACGATCTGATCGGGCTGGCCTTCGGCATCGGTGCCAGTGGCGTTCGCGCGAAAGTGCAGCGCGCGCTGCAGGTGCTGCTTCCGGCCGCACTGTCGGGACTATCCGCACGCTGGCAGCGACCGCTGCATGGCGTGCAGCTGGACCTGTTCGGTTATTCACGCGGTGCTGCTGCCGCACGTGACATCGCCAACCAACTGCAGGGCTGGGACGGCGTGCGCTGGCGCCAGCTGCTGCAGGCCGCCGGCCTGTCCTGCACTGCGAACTTCGCCCCGGCCACGCCGGTGCTGCGCTTCATCGGGCTGTTCGACACCGTTGTTGCAGTCAATGGCGGCCGCGCCGATGAGCGGCCGCAGCTGGCCCTGCACGGCGGCATCGCCGGTCACGTCGTGCAGCTCACTGCACGCGATGAACATCGCCAGCACTATCCGTTGACCAGCGTGGCACCGCCGTTTGCCGAGATCGCCCTACCCGGCGTACACGCGAATATCGGCGGTGGCTACAACCAGCTGGAAGAAGGTCCCAAGCTGCTCAGCCGCCCGCGCCGGCAACAGCTGCGCCGCCCAGGGGTTGCCGACTACCAGGTCCCTCCACTGGCATTGCTGCAGGCCACCACGGCCTACGCCGAAACGCAGGCCGATGCCGAACGCTGGCGCCAGCAGCTGGGCGTGGGTGAGAAGGAGGTCTGGGTGGATGTCTGGCACCAGTGGCAGCAGCAGCGTCGCGCCGGCAGCCGCAGCGTGCTGTTGTCACCGGTGCTGTATGTGACCGCCGCGGTGGTGCTGCGTCGGCGCATCGACTGGCGTTACCAGCTGATCGCACTGCAGGTGATGCAGCAGCAGGCCATCGACGCCGGCGTGCAATGGACCGCCAATGCCGCCGAGGTTCCTGGCTGGGAGCTGCCGTCCGCCCTGCAGCCGATCGCACGGCGCCTGGTGGCCGGGCAGCCGCTGACGCAGACACAGGAGGCGCTGCTGCGCCGGCGTTACCTGATGCAGTCGGCGCACTGGAACTTCGATGCACTGGGCGACACCGCACTGACCTACGCCGCCGATGCCGGCGTCAGCGAACTACCCTACCGGCCGGGTCCCGGCCTGTTCTACATCAACCGGCCGACGGTGGATGGCAAGCGCGTGGTATTGCCGAACGCCTGAGAAAAGGGGACGGAGGGGATCAAGTCGTTTGTGCCACAAACGACTTGATCCCCTCCGTCCCCTTTTCTTCAACCGGCCTGTTCGACCAGGTTGGCGAGCTCATCCGCGTCGAAACCGGCCAGCAGGCGCGCTTCCATGTTGAACGGTCCGTGCAGGTAGCCGCCGGCGTACTCCACCAGCAGTTCCTTGAAACGTGCACGCGGTTCGACGCCGGCGCGGTCGCAGTACCAGCGGTACCAGCGCGAACCGGCAGCCACATGTGCCACTTCCTCGCGCAGGATCACTTCCAGCACATCGGCGGTCTCGCCATCACCGACATTGCGCAGTTTCTCGATCATGCCGGGCGTCACGTCCAGGCCGCGCGCTTCCAGCACGCGCGGCACCAGCGCCATGCGTGCCAGGCCATCGTGCGCGGTCTTTTCGCACATTTCCCACAGGCCGTTGTGCGCGGGGAAGTCGGCGTAGTCGTGGCCATGCACCTGCAGGCGCTCCCGCAGCAGCATGAAGTGCCGCGATTCGTCGTCGGCACAGCTGACCCAGTCGGCATGGAACGCCGGCGGCAGGCCGCGGAAGCGGTACACCGCGTCCCAGGCCAGGTCGATCGCGTTGAGTTCGATATGCGCGATGGCGTGGATGAAGGCAGCCCGTCCTTCCACACCGCCCAGTCCGCGCCGCGGCACTTCGCGCGGGTGCACCAGCACCAGCTGCGCCGGCCGGCCCGGCATGCGGATCGGCTCTGGCGGTGGCGCGTCGGCAGCCACCTTCAGGCGGCCGGCGCGGAACGCAGCGGCGTAGGCCTGGGTCAGCGCCACCTTGCGCAGCGGGTCGGCTTCGGCCAGGCACTGCTGCGCTGCGCGCAGCAGGTCGCCAGCAACGTCGGGCACGTCAACCACGCCTGGTCCTCAGGCGCGGCGCTTGTGCTTGGCGTCGTCCGACCGCAGCTGCTGGATGCGCTCGAAGTAGCCCGGTTCAATGCCGGTCGGGTAGTGGCCGTTGAAGCAGGACGAATCGAAGTTGCGCAGCGCCGGATTGCCCTCGCTCACTGCCGCTTCCATGTCTTCCAGGTCCTGGTAGATCAGCCAGTCGCAGCCCAGGTGGGCTTCGATCTCTTCCACGGTGCGGTTGTGCGCGACCAGTTCCTCGGCCGCCGGCATGTCGATGCCGTAGATGTTCGGGTAGCGCACCGGCGGCGCGGCGCTGGCCAGGTAGACCTTGCGCGCGCCCGCGTCACGGGCCATCTGCACGATCTGCTGGCTGGTGGTGCCACGCACGATCGAATCGTCCACCAGCAGCACCACGCGGTTGCGGAACTCCAGGTGGATCGGGTTGAGCTTGCGACGCACCGACTTCACGCGTTCGCCCTGCCCCGGCATGATGAAGGTACGGCCGATGTAGCGGTTCTTGATGAAGCCTTCGCGGTACTTCACGCCGAGCACGTTGGAGATCTCAAGCGCAGCGTCGCGCGAGGTATCCGGGATCGGGATGATGGTGTCGATGTCGTGGTCCGGGCGCAGGCGCAGGATCTTCTCGCCCAGCTTGATGCCCATGCGCATGCGCGCCTTGTGCACCGACACGTTGTCGATCATCGAATCCGGGCGTGCGAAATACACGTATTCGAAGATGCACGGGGTGTGCTCGGCCGGCTCGGCGCAGATCTCCGAGAACAGCTCGCCACGCGCGGTGATCACCAGCGCTTCGCCCGGCTGCACATCGCGCACGCGCTGGAAGCCCAGCACGTCCAGCGCGGCCGACTCGGACGCCACGATGTACTCGTCGCCCTCGGCATGGCTGCGCTTGCCCAGCACCAGCGGACGGATGCCATGCGGGTCGCGGAAGGCGACCAGGCCCAGGCCCAGCACCACGCTGACCACTGCATAGCCACCCTTGCAGCGGCGGTGCACGCCAGCCACCGCGCGGATCGCGGCTTCCGGGCTCAGCTGGCGCTGCTGCTCCAGTTCATAGGCGAACACGTTCAGCAGCACTTCGCTGTCCGAATCGGTGTTGACGTTGCGGCGGTCCTGTTCGAACACCTGCTGGCGCAGCGCCTCGGTATTGATCAGGTTGCCGTTGTGGGCCAGCGCGATGCCGTACGGCGAATTGACGTAGAACGGCTGCGCCTCGTCCATGCCTTCCGAACCGGCAGTCGGGTAACGCACGTGGGCGATGCCGACGCTGCCTTCCAGGGTGGACATGGTGCGGGCATCGAACACATCGCGGACCAGGCCGGTGGCCTTCTGCACACGCAGGCGGCTGCCGTTGGCGGTGGCGATGCCCGCCGCGTCCTGGCCACGGTGCTGGAGGACGGTCAAGCCGTCATACAACTGCCCGGCGACGTTCTGGTTGCCGACGATTCCGACGATGCCACACATGGTGCGAGGTCTCCGCTGGGCTGTGCCCAGTTACAAGGAAGGTGGCCGTACCTGGCCGCGGTGGTCGCCGCGCCTGCGGTCGACATTGGCCGGATCGCCCGGCTCGATACTGTCCGGCAGTGCTGGGGCGTCCGGACGCACTTCGGCCGGATCGTGGGAATCGCCCTGTTCCGCTTTCGCAGGCCGCAGCCATCCGCTGCCTGCCACTACCTGGTTGAGGATGCCATTATCGCCTGCCGCGCCCGGCTTTCCCAACCCGGCGCCTGCGTTCTTGCCCAACTCCATCAATGCAGATGGGGACAGCGCGTCGGTCGGCAAGGCCTTGGGCAGCAGATCGGCCCCGGGAACCTCCCAGTGCGGCAGCTTGCTGTTCATCCAGGCAACGGTGGGGTTCAGCAGTGGCCGCACCGCCGAGCGCTGCCAGGAGGGCTCGGCGGTCAGCGGGGTGAAACTGCCCAGCAGCAGCAGGATCGCGGCGATCAGGCCGCCCCGCACGGCGCCCAGCACCCCGCCCAGCAGGCGGTCCAGGCTGGTCAGCATGCTGCGGTGGACCAGAGCCTTGATGACCATGCCGATCACCGCAACCACGATCATCACGCCGATGCCGACCCCCAGGTAGCCACCGACGAAGTGTTCGCCACCGGGGGCCGCCGGGGCGGCCCACCAATGGGCGGCGTCATTGCCGAAGGCGAAGGCCGCCCAGGCGGCCAGCAGCCACGACAGGGTGCCGATGACGATTCCCACGAAGCCGCGCAGCATCCCCAGCAGGGTGGAGGCGGCGATCACGATCAGCAGCACCACGTCGATCATGGCGCCCCGCTCCTTCGGCGGCGCTGGCAACGAGGCTGCGCGTGGGTCATGGGTGCGGTCGGACCATGCCGGCCACGCCGACCTTGGCGGCAACCTGCGCCTTCAGCTGCTCGGCATCGCCACGGTTGGCCACCGGCCCGACGCGGACGCGATGCAGGGTGCCCTTTTCGGTGCGCACCTGCTCGACAAAAGCACTGAAGCCGGCGGCGCGGACCTTGTCGCGCAGGGCGTTGGCATCGTTGGCCTGGCCGAACGCGCCCAGCTGCACGGCAAAGCCGACGCCGCTGGCGGCCGGCGCTGCCGGCGTGGCCGGGGCCGTTGCCGGCTTGCTGGCGGTGGCCTCCGGCTTCGGCTCGGGCTTCGGGGTTTCGGGCTTCGGCGCCGGCTTCGGCGGCTCGGGCTTGGCCGCCGGAGTGGTCGTTGCAGTCGGCGTACTCGGCGGCAGGCTTTCACTGCGCACCGGGTTGCTGCTGGCCGACGGCGCGGTGGCGGCGGATGGGGTACTGGCGCTCGGCGTAGCCGGTGCCGGGGTGGCTGCCACCGGGGCGCTGCTGTCCGCTGCGGCATCCAGGGTGATCACTTCGGCCTTCACATCGGCACGGATCTTCACCGCCTGCAGGCGGGCGGCCTCGGCCTGTGCACGGTCGGCGTACGGCCCCACGCGCACGCGCCATGCCTGGCGGCCGTTGATGGTCGCCGTTTCGGCGAAGCCCGGCAGCTGCGAGCGCTTCAGGTAGGCGATCACCGCATCGGCGTCGGCCTTGCTGCCGTAGGCACCGAAGGTAACCGCATAGTTGCCGGCGGCGACCGTCGGCGAGGTGTCCACGGTCGGCGGAGTGGCCGGCGTGGCGGCGTCCTGCAGCGGCTTGGCCTGCCCGGTCTGCAGGCCGGTGGCGCCACCGGCCGGGGCGACCAGAGGCAGTTCACGGGTTTCGAACTGGCCATCGGCCGGTGCATCCGGCGCGGCGATCGGCACATTGGCCACGCCGCTGTCCGGTGCCGGCCCCTTGACCAGCATCGGCAGGAAAATCACGGCCAGTGCCACCAGCACGATGGCACCAATCAGACGCTGTTTCAGAGGCGTATCCACGTGAGGCAGGCAACTGTCCGGAGATTGGCATCGATTATACGGGTGCCGGACCGGACGGCGTCGGCGTTGGCTGAACGCGTATCAGGCATCGCCCTGCAGCCATTGCAGGGCGGCGGCAGCGGTATGGAAGGAGCCGAACACCAGCACGCGGTCACCGCGCTCGGCCTGGGCCAGCACCTGCGCCAGTGCCCGTTCGACGCTGTCAGCCAGCAGCGCCGTGGCGGCGGCGGTGCCGGCCAGGCGTGCCTGCAGCTGGGCGGCGCTCTGCCCGCGCGGGCCTTCCAGCCCGGCCAGGGTCCACTCGCCCACCACGTCCTCCAGCGCCTGCACCACCCCCGCTGCGTCCTTGTCCTGCAGCGCGGCGTATACCGCCAGGGTGCGCCCGGCCGAGACCTCGGCCTTCAGCGCACGCGCCAGCTGGCCCGCCGCCTGCGGGTTGTGGCCGACGTCGACGCGGATCTGCACGCCATCGCGCTCGAATGCCTGCAGCCGGCCGGAAATGCGTGCCGCTGCGACACCGGCGGCCCACGCCGCACGCGGCACCGGCTTGTCCAGCGCGCGCAGCGCGGCGATGGCGGCACCCGCATTGGCCAGCTGGATCGGGCCGGCCAGCGCCGGGGTCGGCAGTTCCATGCGCAGGCCGACATCGCGCCAGCGCCAACGCTGCGCATCGATCGGCTCGTAGAAATAGTCGCTGCCACCACGGATCGCATTGGCGCCAACCAGGTAGGCACGGCGCAGCACGCTCGACGGCGGATCGGTCTCGCCCAGGATCACCGGCTTCCAGCCGCGGATGATGCCGGCCTTCTCGGTCCCGATCGCCTCGCGATCCTCGCCCAGCCACTCGGCATGGTCGATGTCCACGGTAGTGATCACCGCCACGTCGGCGTCCACGATGTTGACCGCATCGAGGCGGCCGCCCAGGCCCACTTCCAGTACCGCCAGGTCCAGCCCGGCGTCGGCGAACAGCTGCAGCGCGGCCAGCGTGCCGTACTCGAAATAGGTCAGCGTGATCTCGCCACGCACGGCTTCGATCGTATTGAACGCGGCGACCAGCGCGGCATCGTCCACGTCCTGGCCGTCGATGCGCACGCGCTCGTTGTAGCGCAGCAGGTGCGGCGAGGTGTAGGCACCGACCTTCCAGCCGGCGGCGCGTGCAATGGCTTCGATGAAAGCCACGGTTGAGCCCTTGCCGTTGGTGCCACCGACCACGATGGTGCGCTTGGCCGGCGCGCCCAGGCCCATCGCCGCGGCCACGGCGCGCACGCGCTCCAGGCCCATGTCGATGCTCGCCGGGTGCTGGCGTTCAATGTAGTCCAGCCAGTCGGCCAGGGTGGTCGGGGTGTTCGTCACGGCAGCGGTTCCAGCAGAAGCAGTTGATGCGGGGGATGGATCAGAGGGCGCGGTGCTTGGCTTCGCCGAAGAACGGCGTGTGGTGGGCGCAGTCGTTCAGGCGCACCACTTCCAGGCTGTCCAGGTCGGCGCCTTCGAGCAGGTTGAGCGTGGTCGGTGCCTGGCGGAAGGTCCACAGGCGGGAAAGCGGCAGGCCCAGCACCTTGCACAGGATCACGCGGTTGACCGCATCGTGCGCAACCACCAGCAGGGTGTCGTGCTCACCGAGGCCTTCGGTGGCACGCGCCAGCCCACGCCAGCTGCGCTCCAGCACCAGGCGCAGCGATTCGCCGCCGGGCATCAGCACCGTATCCGGCTCCTCGCGCCAGGCCTGCAGGCGCGACGGATCCTTCTCGTGGATCTCGCTGGCGAGCAACCCTTCCCATTCACCGTGGGCGATTTCCTGCAGCTCCGGCTCGGTCAGCAGCATGTCGGCGCGGGCGGCGCCAAGCGCCAGCTGCGCGGTGCGCTGCGCGCGCGACAGCGGCGAGGCGACGGCACGGGTGATGTCCACCGAGGCCAGGCGGGCACCCAGTGCCTGGGCCTGGGCTTCACCGATCGGCGAAAGCGGAATATCGATCTGGCCCTGGTAGCGGCCTTCGGCGTTCCACGGCGTTTCGCCGTGGCGGGCAAGCAGGATGCGCATGCGTGCAAGGGGTCCTGGGGGGAGGAGGTTTCCGCGTTTCGTTCACATCCTGTGAAGTACGCGGAACAGGGATGATACCTGTTCGGCGCACCGGGCCGGGCCGGGCATGAAAAAACCCCGCGACGTGAGTCGCGGGGTTTCGGAAACTCCGGCTGTCTGGTCGAGGTTGCCGGCCAGCGGCCGGCACTACCTCACTTCGCCAGGTTCAGTTCCTTCAGCAGCTGCGGCGCCGGCGCCACTTCCTGCATGATCCACTGCATGTAGCGGCTGTCGACGGCGATCATGCGGGTCATCACCGGGTCGAACACCCAGTTGGAGCTGACCGATTCCCAGTTGCCATCGAAGGCCAGGCCGACCAGCTTGCCGTTGGCGTCCAGCACCGGCGAACCCGAGTTGCCACCGGTGATGTCCAGGTTGGACAGGAAGTTCACCGGCACCGAACCAATGCGCTTGTCTTCCAGGCCGCCGTAACGCTTGGCCTTGACTGCATCAAGCAGCGCCTTCGGCGAATCGAACGGATCCTCACCGGTTTCCTTCGCCGCCACGCCTTCCAGGGTGGTGAACGGGGTGTACTTCACGCCGTCCTTGCCATAGCCCATGACGTTGCCGAAGGTGATGCGCAGCGACAGGTTGGCGTCCGGGTAGACGAACTCACCCTGGCTCTTCTTGTAGTCGGCCACGGCCTGCAGGTACAGCGGGCGCGCGGTCAGCGATTCGCCTTCGCGGATCTTCTTCTGCTCTTCCTGCTTCAGCAGTGCAGGCATGACGGCCACGGCGTACTGGATGGCCGGATCGTTGCTGGCCTCAAACGCGGCGCGGTCGGCCTTGAACCATTTCAGGCGTGCATCCAGGCTGCCCAGCTCGGTGCCCGACAGCTTGCCCACCAGCGATTTCACCGCAGCGGCATCGCTGCCGGCCAGCCACTTGTTCAGCACTTCGTTGTCGCGCTGTGCGGCCGGCAGGGCCACGTACTGGTCCAGCCAGTAGGCCTGCAGCTGCTGGTCCATCTTCGCCACGTAGCGACGGTCCATCTGCTTCAGGCCACCTTCGATGGTGGTCAGGTCGCGTTCCTGGTAACCGGCTTCGCGTTCGGCATCCGGCTTGCTGCGCTCGATCGACAGGCGGTACAGGGTGATCGCCGCGCCAACGGCCGAGGTGTTGTTGAACTGACCGACGAACAGGTCGCGTTCGCGGGTCGACTTGCTGGTATCCAGATGCTTGAGCAGCTGCGCGTGTGCCGCCAGGGCCGGCTTGCCGGCAGCGCCCTGCTTCTTCAGCCACGCCAGCACGGCGGCTTCTTCAGCCTGCTTCTGGCCAGCGGCGTCGATGCGCTTGAAGCCTTCCAGCTGGCCCAGGTAGTTCTTGGCCACGTTGTTCATGCTGGCGGCGGTGGCGGCGTACTTCACCTTGACGTCGGCGTCGGCCTTGCCGGCGTCGGCGATCATCTTCAGCACGGCGTTGTAGTGCTTGGCGATGGTCGGGTAGGTGAAGCTGGCGGTTTCGTTGAATTCACCGGCCAGTGCATAGCGGTTGGTGCGGCCCGGGTAGCCCGCCACCATCACGAAGTCGTCGGCACCCAGCGGCTGGTCGGCGAACTTCAGGAAGTGCTTGGGCTGGTACGGCACGTTGTCGGCGGCGAAGGCGGCCGGCTTGCCGTCCTTGCCGACGTAGGCGCGGTAGAACGAGAAATCGCCGGTGTGGCGCGGCCACATCCAGTTGTCGACGTCGCCGCCGAACTTGCCGACGCTGCCCGGGGGCGCGTAGACCAGGCGCACGTCCTTGATTTCCATGTTGCGGAACAGGCGGTAGGTGTTGCCGCCGGAGAAGCTGTACAGGCGGCAGCGGAAGCCGGCATCGGCTTCACAGGCGGCGACCTGGGCCTTGTCGAAGGCGTCCAGCGCGCGGCTGCGGGCCAGCGGGTCGTTGCCGGCGGCAGCGATGGCGGCCTTGGCCTGGGTGGTGACGTCGGTGATCTGGTCGAGCACGAACACGCGGGCGTTCGGGCCGGCGCTCAGTTCGTCCTTCAGGGTCGGCGCGTTGAAGCCGTCCTTGATCAGGTTCTTCTGCGCGGTCGAATTCAGCTGGATGGCGCCATAAGCGCAGTGGTGGTTGGTGACCACCAGGCCCTGCGGCGAGACAAAGCTGGCGGTGCAGCCGCCGAGGGCGACGACCGCGCCCATCGGGTCGCCGGTCAGGTTGGACAGCTGTTCCGGGGACAGCTTCAGGCCGGCCTTCTGCAGCGGGCCGGCGATTTCCGGCAGCTGCTGCGGCACCCACATGCCTTCAGCGGCATGGGCGACTTGGGCCAGCCCGAGGCTGGCGACGATGGAGAATGCAAGCAGGTTCGAGCGCATGGAGCGGCCCCTGGTAGTGGAACCCTCGATTGTAGCCCGCCGCCCTGCCCCGGCCCGAACCCCGGAAGTCATGGGCCTACTTCTTGCGCTGCCATGCGCACGTCGGCCGCGCACATGGAATGGTCCAGAGGGGGCGTGGTCACCCTGGTCGGGACCGTTGGCGCCATGGGCCGGGCGCATGCGACTGGCGGGTTGGGCAGGACGCCCAACCCCGGTCTTGCCGTGTGCGCAGGACAGCGCGCACGAGCAAGGCGCCATCGAGCACCATGGATGGGCTTTTGCGTGTCCCGGCCAGGGTGACCACGCCCCCTCCCCCGGAATCAAGGAGGCGCTGCTGTTTGCGGCACGTTCGAAACGCCCGCCGGCGCACGCCTTTCGTTCCGCCAATGCACCCGCAGCGCAACATGGGAAATCCGCGCGGCACCCTATAATCCGCGCTTTCCCCCTGATGAGTTCCACCCCGATGGCGCAGCAAACGATGAAGGCCCTGGTCAAGCGCGAAGCGGCCAAGGGCATCTGGCTGGAAGAAGTTCCGGTGCCGACCCCGGGCCCGAATGAGGTCCTGATCAAGCTGGAGAAGACCGCGATCTGCGGTACCGACCTGCACATCTACCTGTGGGACGAGTGGAGTCAGCGCACCATCAAGCCGGGCCTGACCATCGGCCACGAATTCGTCGGTCGCGTCGCCGCACTCGGCTCGGCCGTGACCGGCTATGAAATCGGCCAGCGCGTCTCGGCCGAAGGCCACATCGTCTGCGGCCACTGCCGCAACTGCCGTGGCGGCCGCCCGCACCTGTGCCCGAACACCGTCGGCATCGGCGTCAACGTCAACGGCGCCTTCGCCGAATACATGGTGATGCCGGCCAGCAACCTGTGGCCGATCCCGGACCAGATCCCGTCGGAGCTGGCTGCGTTCTTCGACCCCTACGGCAACGCCGCGCACTGTGCGCTGGAATTCAATGTGATCGGCGAGGACGTGCTGATCACCGGTGCCGGCCCGATCGGCATCATCGCCGCCGGCATCTGCAAGCACATCGGTGCGCGCAACGTGGTGGTGACCGACGTCAATGATTTCCGCCTGAAGCTGGCCGCCGACATGGGTGCCACCCGCGTGGTCAACGTGGCCAACCAGTCGCTGAAGGACGTGATGAAGGAACTGCACATGGAGGGCTTCGACGTGGGCCTGGAAATGAGCGGCAACCCGCGCGCGTTCAACGACATGCTCGACTGCATGTACCACGGCGGCAAGATCGCCATGCTCGGCATCATGCCCAAGGGCGCCGGCTGCGACTGGGACAAGATCATCTTCAAGGGCCTGACCGTGCAGGGCATCTACGGCCGCAAGATGTACGAGACCTGGTACAAGATGACCCAGCTGGTGCTGTCCGGCTTCCCGCTCGGCAAGGTGATGACCCACCAGCTGCCGATCGACGACTTCCAGAAGGGCTTCGACCTGATGGAAGAAGGCAAGGCCGGCAAGGTTGTTTTGAGCTGGAATTGACCCTTCGCCGTGCGCGATGGGTGGGTGCCGAGCTTGCTCGGCACACCTTGAAATTGAAAAAGGCGCCCGATGGGCGCCTTTTTCTTTGGTGTTGCCGGCCAGCGGCCGGCACTACCCGTAACGCCTGCGGCGTTACTTGCCGACGGCGACGCTCAGCATCACCCGGCTGTGGGCCAGCTTGCCGGAATTGTCACGGCCGTTGCCGTCGGTGCCGTAGTAGCCCAGGCCGACGTTGAACAGGCCGAACTGGCGCGCGACGCCGACGTTCCAGTCGGTGTAGTCCTTGGCGATGCCGTCCTCGAAGGTGCTGCGACCGACGTTGGCATTCAGGGTGAAGTCCTTCGGCAGGCCCCAGCTGCCGCCCAGGCCGAAGTACCAGCCATCGGTGCTGCTGTTCCAGACATCGTTGGTGTAGGCCACCGTCAGCTTGTAGGTGTCATCCAGCGTGGTGGTGGTGATCAGCTCGTTGTAGTTCTGGTGGCTGGACTTCAGGTAGGTGTAGCGGTTCAGCAGCACGTCGAAGTTGACGCGCTCGGTGACGTCCACGCCGTAGCCGATCAGGTAGTCGAACTCGGTCTTCGGGTCACCCGCACCAAAATCCACGCCCGAGCCCCACACGCCTGCGTACAGGCCAACCGGGCTGGTGTAGGTGAAACCGGCCTGCAGGGTCGGATCCTCGTCGGTCTGCGACACACCACGGAACAGGTAATCGGAAACAGCGGTGACGTTCCAGCTGTACGGCGATTCGTTTTCCTGGGCGCTGGCGGCGAACGGGGCGGCCAGGGTCAGGGCAGCGGCAATGGCGAGGCAGGCACGGGCGTGCTTCATGGGCGTCTCCGAGGGTGGCGGGGGCAGGAAGGGGGAGCGGGCAACCGGCGCCAGACAGGCGCGGTTCACGAATTTTTAACCCGTTTGCTATTGCGATGCAACATGTGCCACCCGTGGCGGTGCCCTGCCCGGCCCGGTCGAAGGCCGTCGTAGCCCGGTAGAATCAACGGTTTCCCCGTTCAGAGCCGTGCCCACGCCATGACCGACGCCTCCTCCGCCCTGACCCGCCACTACGCCGAGGAACTGGACGCCATCCGCGCCCAGGGCCTGTTCAAGTCCGAGCGGATCATCACCAGCCCGCAGTCGGCCGAGATCACCCTCGAGGATGGCCGCAAGGTGCTGAACTTCTGTGCCAACAACTATCTGGGCCTGGCCGACCATCCGGACCTGATCCAGGCCGCCAAGGATGCGCTGGATACCCACGGCTTCGGCATGGCCTCGGTGCGCTTCATCTGCGGTACCCAGGACCTGCACAAGCAGCTGGAGAAGCAGATCGCCGACTTCTTCGGCAAGCAGGACACCATTCTGTACGCGGCCTGTTTCGACGCCAACGGCGGCCTGTTCGAACCGCTGCTCGGTGAGAACGACGCGATCATTTCCGATGCACTGAACCACGCCTCGATCATCGACGGCGTGCGCCTGTGCAAGGCCAAGCGCTTCCGCTACGCCAACTGCGACATGGCCGACCTGGAAGCCCAGCTGCAGGCCGCCGATGCCGCCGGCTGCAAGACCAAGCTGATCACCACCGACGGCGTGTTCTCGATGGACGGCTTCATCGCCCCGCTGGACGAGATCACCGCGCTGGCGAAGAAGTACAACGCGCTGGTGCACATCGACGAATGCCACGCTACCGGCTTCCTCGGCGCCACCGGCCGTGGCTCGGCCGAAGTGAAGGGCGTGCTGGAAAAGATCGACATCATCACCGGCACCCTGGGCAAAGCCATGGGCGGCGCACTGGGCGGCTTCACCTGCGCCAGCGCCGAGGTGATCGAGCTGCTGCGCCAGCGTTCGCGGCCGTACCTGTTCTCCAACTCGCTGCCGCCGCATGTGGTGGCCGCCGGCATCAAGGCATTCGAGATGCTGGCCGCCGCTGACGACCTGCGCGACACCCTGGTGGAGAACACCCGCTACTTCCGCGAAAAGATGGTCGCCGCCGGTTTCGACGTGAAGCCGGGCGTGCACCCGATCAGCCCGGTGATGCTGTACGACGCACCGCTGGCGCAGAAGTTCGCCGAGCGCCTGCTCGAAGAAGGCATCTACGCGATCGGTTTCTTCTTCCCGGTGGTGCCCAAGGGCCAGGCCCGCATCCGCACCCAGATCAGCGCTGCGCACAGCCGCGAGCACCTGGACCGCGCGATCGATGCGTTCACCCGCATCGGTGTCGAGCTGGGCGTGATCAAGGGTTGATCCCAGCGGTCAAAGCGTGCCGACCAAGGTCGGCACCTACCAGAGCTTGAGGGCGTGCCGACCGAGGTCGACACCTTCCCGGCATCACTTCTTTTTCTTCTTGCCCTTCGGCTCGTCCTTGCTGGCCACCACCACCGGCTTGGCGGCAGCGTCCTGGCCGTTGCCCTTGGCAACGCGGATGCCGTTGGCCTTCATCCAGGCATCAAACTCGTCGGCGGTCATCTTCTTGTCGCCGTTGCTCATCAGGAAGCGGTAGCTGCCGCGGCCATCCAGCTCCGGGGTCTTCACTTCCACCACCGGGGTTTCGGCCGGCGTTTCTGCCTTGGCCACCTTCTTGTGGCCACCACAGGCGGTCAGCAGCACCATCGGCAGCAGCAGGCCTGCGCAGCGCAGGGTTTGGTTGAGGGTCGGGTGGTACATGGGCAGGCTCCGTTCGGGAAGTTCAGCAACCAGGCGCCCCCTACGCCTGGAACGGTGGCCGGCAACCGCCGGCCGCGGGCGATGATCAGCCCGGTGCAGCGGCCCCCAGCCGCTGCTGGTCATTGACCTCCAGCATCCGCCACTGACCCTTGCCGAGATCGCCGAGCTGCAGCCCGCCGATCGCAACCCGGACCAGGCGCAGCACCTGCAGGTCGAAGGCCGCCAGCAGGCGGCGGATGTGGCGGTTGCGGCCCTCGTCGAGGACCACCTCCAGCCACGCGGTCTTGTCGCCGCTGCGCAGCACGCGCACGGCCTGGGCCACGAGGAACTCGCCCTCGTCCTCCACGCCGGCCTGCAGGGCCGCCAGCGTGGCGTCATCGGGCAGGCGGTCGACCTGCACGTGGTACGTCTTCTGCGGACCCGTTTCCGGATCGGTCAGGCGCGCGGCCCACTGCGGATCGTTGCTGAACAGCAACAGCCCTTCACTGGCCTTGTCCAGGCGCCCGACCGGCGCGATCCACGGCAGCCCTGCACCATCGAAACAGCGGTAGACGGTGTCGCGGCCACGCTCGTCCTGCACGGTGGTCACCACCCCGCGCGGCTTGTTGAGCATCAGGTACAGGCGCTGCGGCGCGCCCATCGGCTGGCCATCGACCTCGATCGGTGGCGCCGGCTGGCCAATCGGGAACTCGGGATCCCGCACGATGCGGCCGGAGACGCGTACGCGGCCCTCGGCAATCCAGCGCGCGGCCTCGCTGCGCGAGCAGACGCCGGCCTTGGACAGCACGCGCGCCAGGCCATGACGGACACCGGCGGCTGTGGCAGCGGGAGTCGCACGCCCACGCGATGCGTGGGAGCGGGCGGCGGGGGCGGCAGGTGGGCGGCGCGTGCGCAAGCCTCTGCTCCCCGCGGCGCTTACTTCTTGTCGACCGGCTTGGTCTCAGCCGGTGCTTCGGCCGGGGCCGGAGTGGCGGCCGGAGCCGGACGCGCCTTGACCACACGCACGCCACGCGCCTTCATCCAGGCGTCGAACTCTTCGGCGGTCATGCGCTTGCCGTTCTGGCTCATGTCGAAGCGCCAGGGCGTGTTGTCGAATTCGGTCTGCGGCTTGTAGGCCGCCGGATCGTTCGGCTTCACCGCCGGTGCGCTCGGAATGGCCTTGGCGATGTTCTGGCAGCCATCGATGCGCAGGCGCTGCAGCACCTGGTCCAGCGACTGCGACGGATCGTAGTTGCTGCTCAGCACGCCGGCCGGCATGCCCAGCTGGTTGCCACGGATGTAGAGCTCGTCGGCCACCGGCGCGATGGTCGTGGCCGGCAACGGCAGCGGCGAGGCGCTGGTGTTGACCGAGCAATCGACCGCAGCATGGGCGGCGGGAACCAGGGCCAGCGCCAGGACGGCGGCCGATGCAGAGCGCAGCATGAAGGGCATCCAGGAAAGGAAGTGACGCGGCGAGTTTAGCAATGCCGCGACAGCTTTCAAGCGCCACTTTCAATGAATACGGCAACCCATTGGTTTTACGGACAAAAACCCGACGAACGGTTACCCCCGGACCGGCAGGCACCGGATTCCGGGCCGCAGAAACAACAAGACCCGGCCGAAGCCGGGTCCTGCTGTGTCCTACTGGCAGAGCGTCAGAACTTAGTTCTGGACGTTCAGCTCGGTACGACGGTTCTTGGCGCGACCTTCCGGGTTGTCCGAACCATCCGGGTTGGTGTTCGGAGCAATCGGACGGCTCTCGCCGTAGCCGATCGGGCCGACCAGGCGACCGGCGTCAACGCCGTTCTTGGTCAGGTAGTTGTACACGGCGGTAGCACGACGCTCCGACAGCTTCTGGTTGTAAGCGTCGGTACCCTTCGAGTCGGTGTGACCGGCGACTTCAACGCGCAGATCCGGGTAACGCTTCAGGATCTCGGTGGCTTCGCTCAGGATCGCCACGGCGTCCGGACGCAGGTTCGACTTGTCGAAGTCGAAGTTGACGCCCTTCAGGTCGATGGAGACCGGCACCGGGCAACCGTCCGGACCGATGGTCTGACCCGGCTGCGAGTTCGGGCACTTGTCGTCGCAGTTGTTGACGCCGTCACCGTCGTCATCCAGGTCGGCGCAGCTCGGGGCAACCGGAGCCGGAGCCGGAGCAGCCGCGACCGGAGCCGGGCCCAGCGGGATCACGACGCCGACCGAAGCCAGCACGTCGCCGAACCAGCTTTCATCGTTGCCGGCACGCTTCGGGTTCACGCTCTGGTCGTCGAAATCAGCGCGGTAGGCGACTTCGGCACGGACAGCGACGCGCTTCTCGAAGGTGGTCTGCAGACCGACGCCGACCTTGGCGGCAAAGTTGCCGTCCTTGCGGTCAGCCAGGCCACCGCTGATCGGGTTGTACTCTTCTTCCGACTTCTGGTAGCCCAGGCCGGCCAGCAGGTACGGGTTCCAGCCGCGGCCTTCCTTGATGAAGTGGCGACGCAGGTCCAGCGAGACGCCGTACTGCGACCAGTTCATGTCCTTGTTGGCGTCGAAGTTCGGGTTCTGGTAGTTCAGCTCACCGTCCAGCGACCAGTTCGGGCTGATGAACTTGCCCAGGCCCAGGGTGACGAACGGAGCGTCATTGGTCAGGCGGTCGCTGTCCTGGAAGTTGAAGCCGGCCGAACCGGTCAGGTACCAGCGGTCATCGAACTCCTGCGCGGACGCAGCCTGGGCGAAAGCCAGACCACCCAGCAGCGCGGCAGTAAGGATCTTCTTGTTCATTGAGTACAGCTCCTATTTCGGGGGTATGAAACCGGTAGAGGCATGGGCCAGCACTAGTGCGTCGATGTTCGACAGCCGATTCAGCACGCCACCGCCGCGAACATTATGCTCAGGCGGGTGAAGGTCATGTTAACAGTCCCGTAACATGTGAAGTATCGCGCCCGACCCTCCACCGGTCCGACGTTGAAACCCTATACAGGATGATGAAAATCCGCAAGACCCTCACGCTGCAAGGGTTTGACGGGATTTAGGTGCGGAATACGACATATTGCGCAACAGCTTGCTCCACCCGATTCAGCGTATCTGCTGAAACGTGAGGAACTCTATGATGGAGCCACGAACCCAGCCGGAGCCGAGATGAAAGCCGTCGCCCTGAGTCGTGAATCCGCCCCCGCCCTCCGCGATATCCACCTCCCCCCGCCGCCGCCTCCGGGTGGCCGCGACCTGCTGATCCGGGTCGAGGCCGTCTCGGTGAACCCGGTCGACGGCAAGCAGCGGGCGGCCACCGATCCGGCCACGCTCGAAGCACCCCGCGTACTCGGCTGGGACGCCGCCGGGGTGGTCGAAGCGATCGGCGAGGACGCCAGCCTGTTCGCGTCCGGCGACGAGGTCTACTACGCCGGTGATGTCACCCGGCCAGGCTGCAATGCGCAGTTCCATCTTGTGGACGAACGGCTGGTAGCGCGCAAGCCGACCACGCTCGACTTCGCCGAAGCGGCCGCACTGCCACTGACCACGCTCACCGCATGGGAACTGCTGTTCCAGCGCATGCCATTGCAGCTGGATGATCGCCGCCATGCCGGCCAGCACCTGCTGGTGATCGGCGGAGCAGGCGGTGTTGGATCGATGGCGATCCAGCTGGGCCGGCATGCTGGATTCGAGGTGATCGCCACCGCCTCGCGTGAATCGTCGATCGACTGGTGCCGGCAGATGGGTGCCCAGCATGTAATCGACCACCGGCAGCCGCTGCTGCCCCAGCTGCAGGCATTGGGCATCGACGCAGTACAGGTCGCGCTCAACCTGGCCGACACCGACCATTACTGGGATGCGTTGGGTCAGCTGCTGGCGCCACAGGGCCATGTCGGCCTCATCGTCGAACCGCGCGGCGCGCTGCGCATCGGTGATCCCTACAAGGCCAAGTGCATCGGCATCCACTGGGAGTTCATGTTCGCGCGTTCGCGCTTCGCCACGGCGGACCGCATCGAACAGCACCGCATCCTCAGCCGCGCGGCCAGCATGATCGACGCTGGCCAGCTGCGCGGCACCCTCAGCGAGACGCTGGGCACAATCAACGCGGCGAATCTGGACATCGCGCATCAGCGCTTGGCCAGCGGGCGCACGGTGGGCAAGCTGGCGCTGGCCGGCTGGGGCGACTGAGCCAGGCTGGAACGCCGGTGCGGTGCCGAGCCATGCTCGCCTGGCGGTGCCAGGCAAAGCAGCCGAGCATGGCCCAGCTCCACAGAACGGCCCATACGCAGGATCGACGACTCCTGTAGCGGCGGATCGGCCAGCATCTGTATCTATGGGAGTGACTGAATCGGGATTACGGTGGAAACAGATCCCCCCTCTCCCCGAGCGCCGCCATGCCCACCGCCCTGCCCCTGCGTCTGCTGCAACTGATCATCGGCCTGTTCCTGTACGGCTTCGGCGCCTCGCTGATGATCCGTGCAGCGATCGGCGTGGCCCCCTGGGACGTGTTGTCGCAGGGCATCGCCGCACAGACGCCGCTATCGTTCGGCCTGGCCACCAATGTGATCGGTGCGCTGGTGCTGCTGCTGTGGTGGCCATTGCGACAGAAGCCGGGCGTCGGCACCGTGCTCAACGTGATGTTGATCGGCCCATCCGCGCAGTTCGGGCTGTGGTTGCTTCCCCCGGCGGTCGGCCTTGGCTGGCAGCTGGCGATGTTCTGCGCCGGCATGCTGCTGGTCGCCCTGGCCACCGGCCTGTACATCGGCGCCAAGCTCGGGCCCGGCCCGCGCGACGGCCTGATGACCGGCCTGCATGCCCGCACCGGCTGGCCGATCTGGAAGGTGCGCACCCTGATCGAGGGCAGCGTGCTGCTGCTGGGTTGGTGGCTCGGCGGCAATGTCGGTGTCGGCACCCTCGCCTTCGCCCTGCTGATCGGCCCCCTGTGCGGAGTAACGCTGGGCTGGTTCGGGATTGGGCGTCCCCCGGTAGTGCCGGCCGCTGGCCGGCAACCGCAATCACCCTGAGCTGATCGAATGCCGGCCAGCGGCCGGCACTACCGCCCGCGCCCCTTGCCCCGGCCGCCGTTTCCCGGCACGCTTCGCGCTTCCGTACGCAAGCGTATCGATCATGTCGCCAGCCAACGAAAGCGCCTACCCCCACCTGTTCGCCCCGCTGGACCTGGGCTTCACCCAGCTGCGCAACCGCGTGCTGATGGGTTCGATGCACACCGGCCTGGAAGATCGCGCCCGCGACTTCCCGCGCCTGGCCGCCTACTTCGCCGAACGCGCCGAAGGTGGCGTCGGCCTGATCGTCACCGGTGGCTTCGCGCCGAACGTGGTCGGCTGGCTGAAGCCCTTTGGCGGAAAGCTGTCCTGGCCCTGGGAAGTGCGCCCGCACCGGCAGCTCACCGCGGCCGCGCACCAGCACGGCGCGAAGATCTGCCTGCAGCTGCTGCATGCCGGCCGCTATGCCTACCATCCCCTGTCGGTGGCACCGTCGAAGCTGAAGGCGCCGATCAACCCGTTCACCCCCCGTGCGCTGTCGGCCAGCGGCGTCGAGCGGCATATCGCCGACTACGCACGCAGCGCGAAGCTGGCCCGCGAAGCCGGCTACGATGGCGTCGAAGTGATGGGCTCGGAGGGCTACCTCATCAACGAGTTCATCGCCCCGCGCACCAACAAGCGCTCCGACCGCTGGGGTGGCGACGCCCACCAACGCATGCGTTTTGCAGTGGAGATCGTGCGCCGCATCCGCGAGGCCTGCGGCCCGGACTTCATCATCATCTACCGCCTGTCACTGGTGGATCTGGTTGACGACGGCAGCAACTGGGAAGAGATCGTGCAGCAGGCCCAGGCCATCGAGGCGGCTGGCGCGACGATCATCAATTCCGGCATCGGCTGGCACGAAGCGCGCATCCCGACCATTGCCACCTCGGTGCCGCGCGCCGCCTTCGCCGGTGTCACCGCCAAGCTCAAGCCGCATGTAACGGTGCCGCTGGTGGCGACCAACCGCATCAACATGCCCGACGTCGCCGAGCACATCCTCGCCAGCGGCGGCGCCGACATGGTGTCGCTGGCGCGCCCGCTGCTGGCCGACCCGCAATGGCCCAACAAGGCCCGCGCCGGCCGCGCCGAGGCGATCAACACCTGCATCGCCTGCAACCAGGCCTGCCTGGACCACGTGTTCGAGAACAAGCTGGCCAGCTGCCTGGTCAATCCGCGTGCCGCACACGAGACCGAGCTGGTCTACCGCCCGGCTGCCACGCCGAAAAAGGTCGCGGTGGTCGGCGCCGGTCCGGCCGGCCTGGCTTGCGCCACGGTGGCCGCCGAGCGCGGCCACCAGGTCACCCTGTTCGATGCCAACGACGAGATCGGTGGCCAGTTCAACGTGGCCAAGCGCATCCCCGGCAAGGAAGAGTTCCACGAGACCCTGCGCTATTTCCGCCACAAGCTGGCTGAAACCGGCGTGCAGCTACGCCTGGGCACGCGAGCAGATGCGGCCAACCTGGCCGGCTTCGACGAGGTGGTGCTGGCCACCGGCATCACGCCGCGCAAGGTCGACTTCCCCGGCGCCAACCACGCCAAGGTGGTCAGTTACCTGGACGTGCTGCTGGGCCGGGTCGAAGTGGGCGCCAGTGCGGCGATCATCGGCGCCGGCGGCATCGGCTTCGATGTCGGCGAGTTCCTCAGCCACACTGGTGAGTCCCCCTCGCTGGACCCACAGCGCTGGATGGCCGAATGGGGCGTGGACAGCACATTCGAGGCCCGCGGCTCGCTGGCCAGGCCGCTGCCCGAGGCATCGCCGCGGCGGCTGTGGCTGCTGCAGCGCAGCCCCGGCAAGCCCGGCGCGCGGCTGGGCAAGACCACCGGCTGGATCCACCGCGCCACGCTGAAGGCCAAGGGCGTGCGCATGCTCGGCGGCGTCGAGTACCTGGGCGTGGACGACGAAGGCCTGCGCATCCGCGTGGAAGGCAGCGAACAGCTGCTGCCGGTCGACCATGTGGTGATCTGCGCCGGGCAGGAACCGAACCGCGTATTGCAGGCCGAGCTGCAGGCCGCCGGCATCAACGCGCAGCTGATCGGCGGTGCCGATGTAGCGGCCGAACTGGACGCCAAGCGGGCCATCGACCAGGGCAGCCGGGTGGCCGCCGCGCTCTGATGAGCGCCTGAATGGGGGACGGAATGTGATTTCCGTCACCCCTCCCGAACCTGAATGTCAAGCCGGACGGTTCACGATGCGTTCGGCTACGCCCCCCTACCTTGCGCCATCTTTCCGCTCACCAGCCAGTTTCCGGTGAGCCGGCGCAGCCCCACGATCGGTACTGGTCGTTTCTTTTGGGGCTGCCCACGGGGCGGCCCCGATGGCCGCCTCCCCATGACGCCAAGTCGTACCCCGCATCCTGTCGCCCCCGCGACTGGAAGCGGAGAGTGCGGCCCATACGGAGCAAGGAGTTATATGAAACTGGCCTGGATTCTCTGGCTGTCGCAGTTGTTGCCGCAGCCGGCCGCTGATTCACTGTGTCTGAGCACCACCGTTTACCTGGAAGCCCGCGACCAGACCCTGCGCGGCCAGCAAGCCGTTGCCGAGGTCGCCCTGCGCCGCCTCGACAGTGGCCTGTGGGGCGACTCGATGTGCCAGGTGGTCACCGCGCGCAAGCAGTTCGCGCCGACCATCGTCTCCCCCGGCACCCAGCTGGGCAATGACGCGGCCTGGAGCGAGGCAATGAACGTGGCCTTCGACGCCGAGCGCAACTGGGCGCTGCCGGCCGGCGAGCGCCGCGAGATCGTGCCCGGTGCCAGCCACTTCGCCGCGTTGTCCATCGCCAGCCCGAACTGGCGCAACGCCTACCAGGTGGCCACCATCGGCGATCACACCTTCTATAAGGTGCAGAACCTCAAGCCGCGGCAGTCGTAATGATCCGTGCTGGCGGCAGCGTTGCCGCCCGCTGGCAGGCTCTGGGATAGTGGGCGTTTCCCGCCCGCATCACCTGGAGTTCCCATGAAGCTGTACAGCAAGCCCGGTGCCTGTTCCACCGCCGACCACATCGCCCTGCAGTGGACCGGCCAGCCGTTCGAGGTCGAACTGCTGAACAAGGACACCCTGAAGGGTCCGGAATTCCTCAAGATCAATCCGGCCGGCGCCGTTCCCGCGCTGGTCGATGGCGACTTCGTGCTGCTGCAGAACGCCGCGATCATGGGCTATATCGCCGACACCTACCCGCAGGCCGGCCTCGGCGGCGATGGCAGTGCGCGCCAGCGTGCCGAAGCCACCCGCTGGCTGGCCTTCGTCAATTCCGACGTGCATCCGGCCTTCTCGCCGCTGTTCGCACCGGGCAAGTTCATCGCCGACGAAAGCCAGTTCGACGCGATCCGCGCCGCCGCACACAAGCGCCTGCGTGGCCTGTTCGAGACCGCTGACAGGCAGCTGGCCGACAAGCCCTGGCTGGCCGGCTTCCGCAGTTTCGCCGATCCGTACTTCTACATCACCCTGCGTTGGGCCGCCGGCACCAAGGTCGACCTGTCGGGCCTGGACAACCTGGCCGCCTACAAGGCACGCATGGACGCCGATGCCGGCGTGCAGGCCGCACTGAAGGCCGAAGGCCTGGCCTGAGCCTGACCCGGGGCCGGATCCGTCTGCACAGCAGGCGGCTCTGACCCCACCGGCGCCATCACCACACTCAGCCGATCTGGCGGATCACTTCACCGTTGGCATCGCGCAGGTAGGTCGGCACCACTTCGATGCGCAGCGCTCCCGCCACCGGGTAGATGCCACGTTCGGCACGCACGCCCACCAGGGCCTGCAGCCCCGTCTCGTCCAGCGCCCAGCGCGCGCTGTCGGCCGATACCTCGCCGGTTTCACCGCGCGCTGCCGGAATGAATTCCCACTGCCGCTCGCGGCTGGCCAGTTCCAGCGATCTGCCGTGGCGCAGGCGCAATGGCAACAGCTCGCACACACTGGCCACCTGGCCGGCGCCGAGCACCAGGGTGGTGACGCCCGCCTCCTGCCGCCAATCCAGTGTCTCGATGAACAACATGCCGGTGCTGGAGCCCTCGCGCTCGCTGCCGGCCCGCACCTGTGCGGCGAGTGTCGGATCCTCCAACAGGTTGCCGCGATGCAGCTCGCTGATCCACAGCGGCATCGCCGGTTGCAGCGCCTGCAGCACGCCGCGCGTCGACCAACGCTTGACCGCTTCCATCTCCTCATCGGTCAGCCCGACCAGCTGCAGGAACTGCAGGTGGCCATTGGCGGTGTCGCGCGCAGGCAACTGCGGATCGGCGATGAAGGCCAGGTGGCACAGGCGCGTGCCGGTCTCCAGCGCGATCGGGCCGTTGGCATTCAGATGGTGACCATCCTCGAACACGTTGCCGCTGCCAAACACGTAGCGCGCCAGGTTCTGCAGCAGGTTCATCGGCCACACCGGCGGGGTGCTGCCGGCGTGCTCACCGGCTTCAGCAGCCAGGCGGAAGGTCAGCTCGAAACCATAGCCGCTGGCGGCGGCATCGCTGCTCTCCTTCGCATACAGCTCGGAGAAGCCGTAGGTGATGTAGTGCCAATGCGGTACCGGTGCATCCACCCAGTACACGCTGATGCCATCCAGTGGATCCTGGCCACCCAGCGTGTACGGCAACGCCGTACCGTAGTGACGGGGTTCCTGGCCGGCATACAGCGGCGCCAGCGCCGCATTGATCGCGTCCCAGCCAGGGGTGTCGGTGTCGTCGTGGTCGTCCTGCACGCGGGACTCCTTGTGGGGAAGTGAACCGATCACTTTACGCGGTGGCTCAGGCCTGCACGACCTCGCCGCCACCATTGACCACGGCGGCCTGGGTTTCCTGCCACCAGCGCTGCGCCAGCGCCGGGCTGCGCGCCTTGCCCACCGCCGCCAGCAGTTCCGGGCACAGGCGTTCCAACGCAAGTGCATCGGTGCAGCGTTCAATCTTCAACTGCATGAAGTAGCCCTTCAGTCCCAGGTGGCGCCGCACCGCCTCGCTCATCGCGTCGTACAGCTGCTGGTACAACGCCGGATCCTGTTCGCGGCCGGTGCTGATGCCACGTACCGGTGCCACCTCGGCATTGCCACCGATCACTTCGATCAGGCCCTGCGCTTCCAGCTGCTCCAGTGCATCGGCCGGCGCGCGCAGGCCTTCGAACAGGCCACGCAGTTCGGTGTCATCGCGATGGCCGTCGACCATCAGCAGGATCGAACGCAGTGCCGCCGGCAGGCGCCGGCCACGGTCTTCGATTTCCTGACGGCCAGCAGCCGTCTTGGCGTGCAGCAATGCCATTGCCTCCCCCTCCCTCGATGCGCAATGCCTGCGCGCCCTGACGGGCACGCTCCCCTGTGTGTCATCCCCGGACGGCACGCGCCTTCCCCGGCGCGCGCCGCGTATTGCAGGTCGATGACAGGCCGAGCTTAGCGCAAGTGCCGCGGGTAGTGCCGGCCGCTGGCCGGCAACCTCGGGATTGAGGGGGTGCCGGCCAGTAGCCGGCACTACCGGATCAACGGTCCAGCGCGCGGCGGATCTCCTCCAGCGCGCTGGGGTCGTCCAGCGTCGACAGGTCACCCGGGTCGCGCTGTTCGGCCAGCGCCTGCAGCGAGCGCCGCAGCAGCTTGCCGGAGCGGGTCTTGGGCAGTGCATTGACCACGTGTACGTGCGCCGGGCGTGCGACCGCGCCGAGCGAGGTGGTCACCGTCGCCATCATCTCGGCCACCACCGGCGCCGGTTCCTCGCCATCCAGGCCCTGCTTGAGGGTGACGAACACCAGCGGCACCTGCCCCTTCAGTTCATCCTTGACCCCGATCACGGCGGCCTCGGCCACCCGCGGATGGCTGGAAATGGCCTCCTCGATCTCTCGCGTGCCCAGACGGTGCCCGGCTACGTTGATGACATCATCGGTGCGACCGAGGATGAAGGTGTAGCCATCGTCGTCGCGGATCGCCCAGTCCAGCGAGCTGTACAGCAGTTCCTTGAAGTGGCTGAAGTAGCTCTGCAGGAAGCGGCTGTCATCATTCCACACGGTGCTCATGCAACCCGGCGGCAGCGGTGGCGACACCACCAGCACGCCCTTCTGCCCCGGTGCGACTTCCTCGCCAGTGTTCTCGTCGATCACCTTCATCCGATAGCCGAGATTGGGGAAGCCCGGCGAACCGAAGCGCACCGGCTTCATTTCCAGGCCCGGCAACAGGGTCAGTGCCGGCCAGCCGGTCTCGGTCTGCCAGTAGTTGTCGATGATCGGCTTGCCGAGCGCTTCGCTGATCCAGTGCGCGGTCGGCTCGTCGAGCGGCTCGCCGGCCAGGAACAGATACTTCAGCGCACGCAGGTCGTGGCGATGGATGAAGTCCGCGTCGTGCTTCTTCAACACGCGGATGGCGGTGGGCGAGGAGAACATCGTGCGCACGTTGTACTGCTCGCACAGCGCCCACCAGATGCCCGGGTCCGGGTTGGTCGGCAGCCCTTCGTACAGCAGCGACGTGCAGCCACCGATCAGCGGGCCGTACACGTTGTAGGAATGGCCCACCGCCCAGCCGACATCAGAGGTGGAGAACATCACCTGGCCCGGCTTGCAATCGAACACGGTCTCCATCGACTGCGCCATCGCCACTGCATAGCCGCCCACATCGCGCTGCACGCCCTTCGGCTTGCCGGTGGTGCCGGAGGTGTACAGCAGGTAGCTCGGTTCGCTCGCTTCCAGCCACTGTACCGGCACGTCGACTTCACCGATCTGCGCACGCAGCGTGGCGTAGTCCACGTCACGGCCCGGCACGCGGGGTTCGGCGGCATCCAGCCCACGCGACACGATCAGCACATGCGGTGGCGGCGAAGCCGCTTCGGCGCAGGCGGCGTCGACCATCGGCTTGTACGGAATCAGCTTGCCACCGCGCATGCCGGCGTCGGCCGCGATCAGCAGCTTGGGCTTGGCATCGTCGATGCGCAGCGCCAGGTTGTGCGCCGCAAAGCCCCCGAACACCACCGAGTGCACCGCACCGATGCGCGCACAGGCCAGCATCGCAAACACCGCCTCGGCCATGTTCGGCATGTAGATCACCACGCGGTCACCGTGGCCGACGCCAAGGTGCTTGAGTACCGCGGCGAAGTCGTTCACTTCGCGGTACAGCTGGTGATAGGTGATCTCGCGTGTGCTGTTGGTTTCGGTGGAGATGGCGACCAGTGCGAGCTGGTCGGCGCGCTCGGCCAGGTGGCGGTCGACGGCGTTGTAGCAGAGATTGGTTTCGCCGCCGACGAACCAGCGCCGGAACGGCGGGTTGCTGTAGTCGAGCACCTGCTGCGGCGGTTTATGCCAATGGATGCGCTTGGCTTCCTCGCCCCAGAAGGCCTCCGGCTCGTCGATCGAGCGACGGTAGGTTTCCTCGTAGTTCATGACGCAGCCCTCCCAGACAAAGTCATGGGTTCGAGGATAGTCCGGTGCTGCCGCGCGGGCCGCCCTACCTTGGTAGGGGGTGGGGTTTGTTATGCAGGGCTGCGCCCTGCACCCGCGGTAGTGCCGGCCGCTGGCCGGCAACCTCAGAAGCAACAGCAGAAGCTGGCTTACTGGGGGATGGCGGGGTGGGTCCGATTGCGGGGGACGCCGTGAATCCGTCCTTGGAGGCTCGGTCGCCGCTTGCTCGTGTGCGCAGTCCTGCGCACACGGCAAGACCGGGGTTGGGCGTCCTGCCCAACCCGCCCGAGGCATGCCTCGGGCCCATGCGGCTCACGCCCCCGCAACCGGACCCACCCCGCCTTCGACAGATTCCGCGATCTGCCGGAACGGCATATTGTTCTGGTCGGTGTCGACCTTGGTCGACTGCTCTGGTAGGTGTTGACCTTGGTCGACGCGGTAGATCCACGCCATGCGTGGATGGTTCATTCGATATCTGACAGAAAAATCGTGTCGACCAAGGTCGACACCTACCAACAGCTGCGCGGAACAACGGCCACCGCTACCAACAGCCGAGTGATCCTGTCGAAGGTGGGGCGGTGTCGGAGTGCGGGGTGTCAGCCGCATGGATGCGGCTGCCAAGCCTTATCTGATGAAAATCTGTCAGCGTAGGTGTCGAGAGCCGGCGTGGGCCGCCGTACGAGCCTGGATCTCGACGATCGCCATGTAGCTTGGCGCCCACGCCGGAATCTCCCTTGATCCGCCCGAACAGTTGCTGG